>CAZUJY010000071.1:0-6161 GCA_964620565.1 uncultured Ruminococcus sp.
CTCTTGAGGGAGGCTGCGCAGGCGGCGACGGAAGCGGCAGAATTCAGAGATAATTAAAGGCTCCCTCCCGAGGGAGCTGTCGAGCTGGGAGCGAGACTGAGGGAGTTTTACTCCTTCCGTCTTTCTCCTACGTCGAAATCCACCTCCCTCTTGAGGGAGGCTGCGCAGGCGGCGACGGAAGCGGCAGAATTCAGAGATAATTCATTTAAGGAACATTAACGAGGCGAGAGATCGCCTCGTTTTTTTAATAGACGCCACGCTTTGTTTTCTAAAAAACAAAAAACTTGACAATATGATAATATCGTAATATAATTTTACATAGAAGCAAAAGCAGGAAAGGAGTGATAGGTATGTCATCGTACAACGAGCTTATTAAAAGCTTCGAGCGAATCCGCTCTTATATGAGAGAGTTCTACGTTTACGGCTTTAAAAGCCGAGAAGATTACACCAAAAAAAGCGCAAGGTCCTATGATGACGAGCGGCGCCGTATGGAGAGCTGGCTCGGAGAGCACATGAGCTTTGTCCGTACCTCCGAGGGCAAGAACGTTTTTATCTCCATCGACAGCCGAGCAACAAGACACAACCCGCTGTATAAGGCGTGGAAGGCGAAAAGCTTTACCGACGGAGACATCTCCTTACACTTCTACATATTTGATGTTCTTTGCGATCAGGACAAATGGCTATCCTTATCCGAAATATGCGAAAGAATAGACAATGATTATCTCGTCCACTTTGACCGTCCCTTCGTTTATGACGAGTCTACTCTGAGAAAGAAGCTGAAGGAATATGAGTGCGAGGGCCTCATCAGAACGAAAAAGGAAGGAAAGAGGCTGCTTTACAGTCGAACTCCAAACACCGATATTTCAGGGCTTGCCGATGCCTTGGACTTCTATTCCGAGGTAGCTCCCTGCGGAGTTGTCGGATCTTATCTTCTTGACAAGACCGAGTCGGGTGGCGCCTTTACCTTTAAGCATCATTACATAACCGGCGCTATTGACTCCGGTGTAATGGCGGAGCTTTTTATGGCTATGAGAGAGAAGCGCGCGGTAAGCGCAGATAACCTTAACCACAAGAGAGAGGAGCCAAGACGCACACGCCTGCTTCCTCTTCGAATATTTATCAGCGCGCAAAACGGCCGTCAGCACCTGCTTGCATATCAATATGCAACAAAAAGCATAATCTCCTACCGTCTTGACTATCTCTCACGAATAAAGGCAGAGGATGTGGAGCCTCGCTTTGACGAGCTGCGCTCCCGCCTTGATGAGATGCAAGGAAGAATGTGGGGAGTAAGCCCGAGAGGAAAGGGCAAGGACGGAAGATACGAACGGGTATCCTTCGTTATTAAGATAAAACCGGGAGAGGAATATATTGTCAGAAGGCTTGAAAGAGAGAAAAGGATCGGAAGGGTCGAAAGAATAGACGATCTCAGCTATCGATTCTCTGCCGAGGTTTGTGACGGAAGCGAAATGATCCCCTGGATACGCACGTTCATCTCACGTATCGAGTCGTTGAATTTTTCTAACAGAACAGTGGAGAACCGTTTTAAAAGCGACGTCGCTGCCATGTATAGAGCGTACGGCATTACAGAGGAGGTAGAGAAATGATCTTTTCAGAGCTTTATTCGGTATACTATAATACGGTAGCGCAGATCATCTCCCGTATAATCGACGGCGACTGCGATCCCAAGGAGCTTCAAAGAACGGTTATAAAAAACGGCTTTGAGGAAAGCGCAATGACCATCATTCCCGCGTTAAAGAGTCAGCGCTGGCCGCTCCTTACAGCCGATGGCAGCACTCCCTTGAAGCACAAGCCTACCGTGCCGCTGACGACGCTGGAAAAGAGGTGGCTCAAGTCCATCTCGCTGGATCCGAGAATAAAGCTGTTCGATCCGGAATTTCCCGACCTTTCGGACATCGAGCCTCTTTTTACCGCAGACGATTATTACATTTACGACAAGTATTCGGACGCCGATCCCTTTGAGAGCGAGGAGTATATATTCACCTTCCGCACCGTGCTGACGGCAATAAAGGAAAAAAGACAGATAAAATTCCTTATGGATAACCAACGTGGAGGGCAAAGCTACGTCAGGTGTATTCCCGAAAGGCTGGAATACTCCGAAAAAGACGACAAATTCCGCATAATAACAAGAGGAAACCGCTTCGCAAGCACGGTAAATCTGTCAAGAATACACTCCTGCGCATTTTATAACGGCGAGCATCAGCTGTCAAAATCGCCCGTCCGTGAGCCGATCTACGCCTCGGTCAAGCTCAAAATAACCGATGATAGAAACGCCCTTGAGAGAGTGATGATGCATTTTGCCCACTTTGAAAAGCGGGCGGAGAGGTTGGATAAGAAAACCTACCTATTAACAATAAAATATGATAAGAGCGACGAGATGGAGATGGTGATCCGCATTCTCTCCTTCGGCCCTATGGTAAAGGTGGTCGAGCCGGAATCATTCATTGGACTTATCAAAATGCGTCTTGAAAGGCAGATGCGCCTTGGATTAAGATAAAAAATATTGAAAAGCTGTGAAATTTTTAGATTTCGCAGCTTTTTTTCCGTGATAAATGGAAATTTCTCCTGTATAATTGAATTGCAAGCAAAGCTTCAAGCCTGTGTTTGACAGAAATGAATTTCACTGCGGTACGTGAGGATGTTCCAAAACGTATGCCAGAGGCGAGACTTGCACCTGTTGTAAACCTGTCAAGTTTGCGAAAAAGCGGGTTCGACTCCCGCCTTCCGATAACTCGGATGCCAAGTGGCTTTGGAAATCTAACAGCCCGAATGGGCAATCGCCTGCTAAGCGATCTTAAAGTAAAAGAGGTTTTTACAACTACAAAACAACCGCTCCGCCCGAGATCGTCCCGTACGCTCCAACAGGCAAATAGATGACCCGCCCTGTCTCAAAATAGATACCGCGCCCCGAAAATGCGAGCCGGACACGCTCCCGCCGCACCATCGATGCACTTAAATTTTGAGCCGCACGATTCTATGAGCGGTTCGAAAAGAATCAACACAAGACTACATAAAGGAGAAAAAGGTATGAAAAAAGTAATAATCAATGAGAAAAATCGAGGCTTTCTTTTTAAAAACGGCAAATATGTAAGGATGCTCGGCGCAGGCAAATACTACACCTTCGGCGATCGTGTGATCGAGCTTGTGAGCATCGATCGGCCTCTTGACTGTGGGCGCTGTTCTATCGAAACGCTTCTCGCCGACAAGGCCGTGGCGGCTTCTGTAACCGTGGTTGAGGTTGGAGATACCGAGATGGCGCTTCACTTTGTGAATGGTAAGTTTTCTTCTGTGCTTCGCCGTGGCAAGCATGCCTTTTGGTCGGTAACCGATACTCACGAGTTTAAAATAGTCGACATCTCCACTCCTGAGATCTCGGAGGATATTCCCACCTATATATTTGACAAGATCCCCGAGATGTACTATGTAAAGGTAGCCGTTGCCGAGTATCAGAAGGCAAGACTCTATTTCAATCAGAAGCTCGTGCGTATTCTTGATGCTGGAATCTACTATTTCTGGAGAACCTCTGTTAAGGTAGACGTGAGCTTTGTTGACACCCGTCTTACTCAGATGAATATCACCGGCCAGGAGATGCTGACCGCCGACAAGGTCTCGCTGCGAATCAATTTCGTTTGCAACTACCGTGTCACCGATTACGTAAAAATTCTGACCGAGGTCGACAACTTTGAGGAGCAGATGCACGTTGCGGCGCAGCTGGCCATCAGAGAGTTCGTTGGCAAGTATAAGCTTGACGAGATCCTTGAAAACAAGGACAAAATGTCCGAGTGCGTTTTCGAGAAGCTAAAATCAAGAGAGGCAGATCTGTTCGTTGAGATAACCGATGCAGGCGTAAAGGATATTATCCTTCCCGGCGAGATCCGTGATATTATGAACACCGTTCTTATAGCGGAGAAAAGGGCGCAGGCTAACGTCATCACCAGACGTGAAGAGGTTGCATCCACTCGCTCGCTTCTTAATACTGCCCGTCTTATGGACGAGAATAAGACCCTTTACAAGCTTAAGGAGCTTGAGTACGTAGAGCGTATCTGCAACAACGTAGGAAATATCAATCTCTCCGCAAACAGCGACCTTATCGGTCAGCTTGCAGGTATTCTTCACGGAAATAATTAAGAAAACAGGCTATCCGTAAAATAGGATGGCCTGTTTTTTGTGGAAAAGAGGTATATTACACGAACAAGGGTCTTATCTGTCTGCCCTCACGCATGGCGGCGAGAGCCTCGGGAATGCGGGTAAAGTCGGATACAAGCGAGTGGGGCTTGCCCTCGGGGTCGTCCTGGCGCATGGGGAGAAAATAGACGCTTCGCCTTGTGATAAGCCTGCCGATGTTGGAGAGATTCTGTGACAGGGCGTCGTTTGATGCGAGAGCGATGAGAAGCGGTCTGTCACGGCGCAGATGCGCCTTTGCCGCCATGGTGACCGCCGTATCGGTGATGCCAAGCGACAGCTTTGCAAGAGTGTTGCCCGTGCAGGGAGCGATTATTAAAGCCTCAAGCGGCTTTTTCGGGCCCAATGGCTCGGCATCCGCCACTGTGCGAATGATCTCCCTGCCGCAGAGCGACTGCACCCGTGAGGAAAACTCGGATGCAAGCCAGAAGCGTGTATCGGTGGAATAGGCTCGCTCGCTCATAATAGGTTGAATATCCTCGCCCGAGAGGACAAGCCGCTCAAGGACCGAAAGGCTTGCCGAAAAGGAGCAGAAGGAGCCGCAGATCGCATAGCCTAGCACAGCTTTTCACCCCACAGTCCTTTTATTGCCGCCTCGGCGTAGAGTCTGCCTGCGGTTTTCGGGTACATCATGTCGGGGATGGATGCAAGCTTTACAAGTCTTTCCGAGGGCTCAAAAACACTGCCCGAGGCAAGATCGATTATTTCAAGATGAGGAGGCAGACGGCTCTCGTCGATCTGCCTTGCGGGGGCGGTGTTTATAAGAATATCAAGCTCCGAAAAGTCACTGTCTGCCCCTATCACCGAGGAGGAGATCCCCATCTCGCAAAGCTCCAGCGCCACGCTCTGCCTTGTGGTATAGACGGTCAGGCGTGTGTCAAAAAGCAAAAGCAGGCGGATAAGCCCGATACCGATCCTGCCGTAGCCAACCACTCCCACCGACAGATCGGCAAGGTCGCTCTCGCTGTGGGTCAGAAGATAACCCAGAGTGCCACGGGCGGTAAGAGCGGCGTTGGCAAGCAGAAAATCCTCATCAAGCGCGCCGTCGTACAGAGGAGCGCCCACCCGCTCTGCCCTCTCACGAAGGGCGGCGGGAATATTGTAGCCAACAAGGGCGTCACCCTCTCTGATAAGCTGCAGAATTTCTTGGGTCTCGATTGAAGATCCCGTAATGTATATATTATCTCTTGAGGTGGGTATGGGCAGAAGAATGAGCCTGCCCAACCGATCCCGAAGGCTTTCACGAAGCAGCCTTTCGCACTCACGGATCCGCCCTCCCACTCCAAAGGTCCGAATTTCCATATATTTTTCCTCTGTAAATTCATATTGCGTAAAGTGTTACGCATTTATATTATATTCTTAAAAGTAGAAAAGGTATACTTTGGAGGCGGTGTAGAAGAGGTGGGTGATAGTATCTGCTTGTCAAAAAACAGCATATAATGTAATGGTGCCATATTGCACCAAAACAAAGGATGTAAATATATGAATAGACAAAACCCCTTTATGCAAGACGATTGGGAGCATCGCTGTAACGGATGCCGAAACGAATGTCAAAGCGGATGTAACCGCCGATCGCCCTGCGATAATGATGAGAAAAATAAATGTGTGATCTGTCCGCCCGGTCCCGAGGGCCCGATGGGTCCGAGAGGTCCGATGGGTCCGAGAGGCCCGATGGGTGAAAGAGGCCCGATAGGTCCAAGAGGCCCCGAGGGCGAAAGAGGCCCGATAGGTCCAAGAGGTCCCATAGGACCCAGAGGCCCCGCAGGCGAGATAGGCCCTGTCGGTCCTCAAGGTCCTGCGGGTGAGATAGGCCCTGTTGGTCCCCAAGGTCCTGCAGGTGAGATAGGCCCTGTCGGTCCCCAAGGCCCTGCAGGCGAGATAGGCCCTGTTGGTCCCCAAGGTCCTGCAGGTGAGATAGGCCCTGTCGGTCCCCAAGGCCCTGCAGGCGAGATAGGCCCTGT
>CAZUJY010000071.1:6261-9512 GCA_964620565.1 uncultured Ruminococcus sp.
GGTGAGATAGGCCCTGTTGGTCCTCAAGGCCCTGCGGGTGAGATAGGCCCTGTTGGTCCTCAAGGCCCTGCGGGTGAGATAGGCCCTGTTGGTCCTCAAGGCCCTGCGGGTGAGATAGGCCCTGTCGGTCCCCAAGGTCCTGCAGGCGAGACAGGAGAACAAGGACCCCGGGGACTGCCGGGCGGTGTACTGAGCTTTGCGGACTTTTACGCTCTGATGCCACCCGACAATTCGGCAACGGTTGCCCCCGGCACCGACGTAAGCTTCCCCCAGAACGGACCGATCGCCAACACAAATATCAGTCGCCTTGGCCCCTCCTCCTTTAACCTGGGTCCGATCGGCAGCTATCAGATCATATTCCAGGTAAGCGTAACCGAGGCAGGACAGCTTCTGCTGACCCTGAACGATCAGGATCTTGAATATACCGTTGTGGGACGTGCCACAGGCAGCTCGCAGATCCTGGGAGTTGCCATAGTGACCACCGCCGAGGTAAACTCGGTCTTAACCGTTCGCAACCCTGCGGGCAATGCGGCGGCGCTGACCATTACCCCCTTGGCAGGCGGCACCCGTTCCGTATCAGCCCATCTTGTAATTGTGCAGATCGGATAATCCGCAAGATTACGCCCGAGCGAACGTTGGCGGAGGGCTCGGCTCTCCGCCATATTTTTATGCGCAAAAACGCAAGCAATAATGATTTAAAAGACAAAAAAGACCGCCAAAGCGGTCTTTTTGTAAATTATAGTTAGCATATTGCCAATATTTCGCTTACTTTACAGTAATTCCGATAGTAGCGTAGGCTGCTGTAATGCTATCAACAACGGCAGAAAGCTCCTGCTTTGTAAGGGTTCTCTCACGGGAGAGGAAGGAGAAGCGGAGGGTGGTTGCATAGCTGCCGTCCTCACCGTTGTAGATATCCTTTACCCACATATCCGAAAGAAGCTCGCCTGCGGACTCCTTTGCAATAGCGGTAAGTCTGTCAAAGGCAAGGTCGGAGGGGTTTGCCGCGAAGGTAACGTCGATCTCAACCTGGGGGAACTTGGAGGGCTCGGAGTACTTCATCTTGCCAACCGAGGTAGCCGCAAAGCTCTCGGTCTTGATCTCGAAGAAGGCAACAGCGCACTTCTTGTCGATATTCTCAAGAACTGTGGGATGAGGAACGCCGACGTAACCGATCTTTATGCCGTCAACGAGAATGTCAAAGGTGTTTACAGGGTGAGCGAAATCGTACTCGGGCTCTGCAGAGCGGAACTCGGGGCTCTTATGAAGGATGTCGGCTACAAGCTCACAAGCGGCATCGGTTGCCTTACGGAAGAGAGCCTCCTCGCCAACCGTCTTAGAGTAAAGCACAACGCCAAGCTTATTCTGCTCGTCACACTCACCGTTCTCACGCAGGCCCTCTACGGTGTGGCCGATCTCGAAGATGCCGAAATTGTCGGAGTAGCCCTTATTCTCCTTCGCAAAGGAGAGGAGAGTGGGGATCATAGAGCGACGGATAATAGCGTGATCGGGAGTCTGCGCGTTGATGATACGAACGTTGTCGGGAGTGCTGATGCCAAGCTCCTCGTTCTTCTTGATGTCAGACCAGATGTAAGAGTGAACCTCGTGCATACGGTAGCTCTTTACAAGCAGATCCTTCATTCTGTCCTCCTCGGACTTCAAGGTTTCCTTGCGCTTGGGAAGAATGGGGCTCTCGGCGGTGAAGATCTCAAAGTTATCGTAGCCGTAGATTCGGGTGATCTCCTCGATGATGTCCGCCTTGATGGTAACGTCCTTGGTAGCTCTCCAGGAGGGAACGGTAGCGGTGAAGCTGTCGCCCTCTACCTCAAGGCCAAAGCCGAGGCTGGTAAGAGTCTTTACGATAGTCTTGGTAGGAATATCAATTCCCGTGTATCTGTCAACGTAAGCCTTATCGAACTCAAGAGTGATGGTGGGATAGTGCTTGGGATATACGTCGGTGAAGGAGGAGATAACTCTCGACTGGGGGTCAAGATCGGAAAGAAGCTTCAGCACACGCTCGGTTGCCAGACGGCAAAGCTCGGGGTCAAGCATCTTCTCATATCTCTGGGATGCGTCGGTACGGAGGCCAAGACGGGTGGTAGTCTTACGAACCGAAACGCCGTCGAAGGTCGCCGACTCAAGAAGAAGAGAGGTGGTATTGTCCTCGATCTTGGAGGCGTCACCGCCCATAACACCCGCAACAGCAACGGGTGCGTCGCCCGAGGTGATCATAAGCATATTCTCGTCGATATTTCTCTCAATTCCGTCAAGGGTGGAGAACTTAAAGGGCTCGGGGAATGTCTGAACCTCGATCCTGTCAACCTTCGCATTGTCAAAGGCGTGCATAGGCTGACCCAGCTCCATCATAACGTAGTTGGTAAGGTCGGCTAAGAAATTGATAGCGCGGCTTCCGCAGTAGTAAAGACGGATACGCATATCAACAGGGCTCACCTTACGGGTAACGTTCTCAACCTTGATAGCCGAGTAGCGATAGCAAAGCTCGGTTGCCTTAACGTCAACAAGGACGGGAGGAAGGTTATCAAACTCAGATGCGTCAAGGAGATCGGGGCACTTAAGCTCTCTGCCCGTGATGGTGGCAAACTCTCTTGCAATACCGTAATGGCTCCAGAGGTCGGGACGGTTGGTAAGCGACTTGTTATCAACCTCGAAGATGATGTCGTCGATGCCGTATACCGACTTGATGTCTGTGCCGAGAGGAATGTCGTCGGTGATCTCCCAGATACCGCTGTTGTCGTCGGAGAGACCAAGCTCTGCCTCGGAGCAGCACATACCGTAGGAGGTGTAGCCCGCAAGCTTACGGGGAGCGATAGTGATCTCGCCGATGCGGCCGCCGAGGGTTGCAAGAGCAACCTTCATTCCCTCTCTTACGTTGGGAGCGCCGCAAACGATGTCAACCACCTCATCACCCTTGTCAACCTTAAGAAGATGAAGCTTCTTCGACTCGGGGTGGTTCTCGACAGAGAGGATCCTCGCAACTACAACGCCGGATATCTCACTGCCCTTTTCAATTATATCCTCTACCTCTGCGGTAGAAAGAGTGAAGTTCTTAATCAGGGATTTCTTGTCAAGGCCGGAAAGGTCAACGAAATCGCCTATCCAATTCATAGATAAAAACATACTATTGCCTCTCCTTTCCTTAAATGGATTTGAACTGCGAAAGCGCCTTCAGATTACCCGAGTTGAAGTCACGGATATCCTTAACGCCGTATTTCATCATTGCAAGTCTGGTAAGA
>CAZUJY010000072.1:0-9458 GCA_964620565.1 uncultured Ruminococcus sp.
TGTAAATCTGTTGTCACTGACTTCGCTGGTCCGAATCCAGCTTCCCCCACCATAAAAAAATACCAACCCTTGTGGTTGGTCTTTTTTTATGCTGCGGATCGCTTGCGATCCGGACCAGGTGCTTGCTTTCGCAAGCACGCTGGTTCGCATACCGCCTTGGCGGTATCTTGCCTGGCGAGGAGATCTTCCGTGCAAGCAGTACAGCAAGCGTAATTGCCGCCTTTCATCACCCCGAGCGGCAATACCCAGCTTCCCCCGAGCCTATGGCTCGGCTTTTTTAGAAGGAGTTATAGTTCTACTATTTACTTTTATCGAAAATCGTGATATAATAAATTTACAGATAAGCTTAAATTTGGTGAGGAGGATGGTTGACAAGATGGCAATAAAAACGACGCAAAAAGAAAACATATATTTTGTAATTAACTGTTTGGTTATTTTTATTATCGGATTTGGAACATTAATTTACTCAATACATCCCGATCTTAGTGACTTTCGAAATTCTATATATGGATTAATAGTTAATTTCTTGGTTTTAGCATGAATAATACTGTATGTAACTTTATCCCGTAAAATCAGTATGCCGTTGTTAGGAAAAATCACGGTTTGGGTATATGGCTTGTTATTTATATTATTAGGCATTTTCGATTTCGGAAGAATAGAAATGTTATTCGTTTTTATATACGCCATAGTTAATGTTTGCGTCACTATATTTTTATATAAAAAACATGGTATTGCTTATAAAAGCATTTGGTTATTCGGTGCCTTTTCATATTTAACAACTGCGTTTATTGTGTTAAGGGTAAAATACTTGCACAATGAGTTTACCTCACCTTTTATGTGGGTGGCAATTATCGTATCAATTATAGTATTTATTCCGTGCTCAATTTATGGTATAAGGTATTTTAAAATATATAGAGATTGGGAGAGACTTATTGGCGTACCTTTGTCGGCGTTGCTGATCAGCTTTGTATTAGTATGGTTGACAGTCTCATCTATGAATGTTTATTTGGACACGTCTGCTCCTACATATGAGGAATATATCATTGTCGATAAAGATATTAGAGCAGGTTCAAGACAGGCAACAACTTATGAGCTTGAGGTTAAAAAAGACGACACTACTTTTACGATTGGAGTTTTTGAAATAACATATTATAACTATGAGATAAATGATACAATTACATTATCCATATATACCGGAGCATTTAACGAGCCGTATTATATACACGAAAACAATGGCGGCTAATGTGTCAAATTCCAATTTGTCAGGTATTTTATGTAACGCAAAATCATCTATTATACTTAAAATTAAAAGACCAACCGCTCGGGTTGGTCTTTTCTTTATTTTCTACCCTTATACCACTCCACAGTGGCTTTCAATTCTCTCTCAAAATCAGCCTCAGGCTGCCAGCCTAGCTTCTTTATCTTGTCGGAGCTTATTGGATACCTTCTATCGTGTCCTTTTCTATCCTCGACAAACTCAATTTTCGCATCCGGCTTATTTAAATCCTCTGCAATTCTTCTCACTAAATCAACATTCGCCCACTCGTTATCGGCGGCGACGTTATATATCTCACACTTCCCTTTTCTGACAATCAGGTCAACAGCTCGGCAATGATCCTTAACATAAAGCCAATCTCGCATATTTCTGCCATCGCCATAGATCGGAACAGGCTCACCGGATAAAATACGGTTTATCGCCATTGGAATAAGCTTTTCACTATGTTGGTACCTTCCGTAGTTGTTTGTTGAGCGGCTAATCGACACAGGCAAAGAATGAGTTCTCATATAAGAAAGTACCAGAAGGTCGGCTGACGCCTTGCTTACGCTGTATGGTGACGAGGGATTAAGAGCAGAATCCTCGCTAAAACGTTCTGCAGAATCAAGGGGCATATCGCCATAAACCTCATCGGTAGATATCTGGTGAAAGCGCTTTACGTTATAACGAACCGAAGCATCAAGCAACACCTGCGTACCGATAATATTTGTTTCTATGAATATTCGTGGATCGTCAATAGAATTGTCCACGTGGCTCTCGGCGGCAAAATTAACCACTGCGTCGGGTCTTTCACGCCCGAAAATGCGGTCGATCGCCGCTTCGTCGCATATATTTTCTTTATAAAAGGTAAAGTTTTTATATCCCTTAAGGCCATCAAGCGCCTCAAGGCTCGACGCATAGGTCAGACAGTCGATGCCGATAACCTCACAGTCGGGATAGCTGTCCAAAAGATAGCCCGCAAATGCCGAGCCGATAAAGCCTGCGCACCCTGTAACTGCAATCTTCATTGTTATTCCCCCTAAGATACTTTTCTTCCTTAATTATAACATTATAATAGGATTTTTGCAACAGATTTTTGCGTTTCGAGGGTCTATTGACAAAATACGACAAAAATAGTATAATGTATTTTGTAGCAACGCATAGGAGGAATATATGAAGATCTCTAGAGCAATCTCGCTTATACTTGTTTTAATAATGATTTTATCTCTTTCATCCTGTATTGAGATCCATCTGCCGTCGAGTGATTCAAGTGACCCTCACGACGATCCTCATAATTATTACCAGACCGGTCAAAGCGGCGGCAGCACAGAGGGAGACGATGACGGCGCCCAGGGCGGCGAGGGTAACGTGACCTACGTTTACAGCGTGCTGTCAAAGACGCTTCATCTCTCCGGATGCTATCACACGAACAGAATGAACGACGATTACAGGCTTGAATTCACCGGCGATATAAATTTCCTGCTTGGCAAGGGATATACCATCTGCAAGGACTGTCTTGTTCCCGAGGAGAAAGAGGATGAGAAGGACGAGGAGGATGAGGTGCTTATCTCAAGAGATGACGCCACCTACGCCTACAATAAGGTATCCCTAGTTATTCACACCCTTGAATGTCATCACCTGGAAATTATTATAGAAAAGAACCTGAGATATACCGATCTTACGATGGATGAGCTTTTAGAGCTCGAGTACCGTCCCTGTGGTGTTTGTCTGCCGGACGAATATAAGAAATATAAGAAAAACCACCCTGAAGAGTTTGAAAAGTAAATAATTGTTTGCAAATATCAAAGGCAGAGGCGTTTAGCCTCTGCTTTTTTCTTTTTTCATTATTACTTATTTGAATTATTCTGCTGTCTTTTTACACTGACCGTCGGCAACGGCAATTTCGGAGCCATTGGAGATCAGGTTGTCGCTGCCCTTTGTATTAGAGCTGCGTCCGAAAATACGCTTCTGACCCTTAATTACAAGGGTATCCATATCCATTGCATCGCAATAGAAGTTATGAATTTTAAGAAAAGTCAAGATAAAGCGAAAAAAGACGGCCCGCTGAAATACAGCAAACCGTCTTTTTGTTATATTATGTAATGTTTGGTTTACTTTTTATCGCTTACAGATGCCCGAAGCTGCTCTGCAACAGCGTTGATCTGCTCGGAATTTCTCGGAGTGCCTGCGCAGAAGCTGTAAAAGGTTCTGCCAATGGTGTCAGCGCAGCAGTCAACGGATGAGCAGTTCTTGATAAAGGCGTAGAACACCGATGCACGGGAGGGGATCTCACTGTAATCGATCAGGTTCTGATTCAAGCGGGAGTTAAGCCTTCTCTGTGTCTCGGGAGAGTCAAGATCGTCAGCATAGCGCTGATGAAGGCGCTCTGCCATAACGTCGATATCGTCGTAAACGTATACTCCGCAGAGGGAGATGTCGCCCTTGTTATTATAAAGGGAGGTAACGCCGTTAATATCGAGAATGAGCAGAGGAACCTTGCCCTCGGAGGTGATGCGATCTATCTCCGAGCGGGGTGTACCGTAAAAGTTACCTGCATACTGAGTGTGCTCAAGAACACCGCCGGTAGCGATAAGATGACGAAACTCCTCGTCGGTAATGTAGATATATTCGCTGTCAAATTGGTCGGCTCTTCTGGGTCTTGTGGTCACCGAGCGAACAAACTCGTAGCGGGAGTCAAGCTCCAGCATACGATGAGCCATGGTGGTCTTCCCAACCGCAGAGGGACCTGCAATAATCAGTATATTCTTCATATTACCTCTTAATTATCTCTTGGGGATGATCTTATCCACGCCGCCCATGTAGGGACGAAGCGCCTCGGGAATGTTTACGCTGCCGTCCGCGTTAAGATTGTTCTCAAGGAAGGCAATAAGCATTCTGGGAGGAGCAACAACGGTGTTGTTAAGGGTGTGAGCAAGATAGGTACCGCCCTCACCCTTTACACGAATCTTAAGACGTCTTGCCTGTGCGTCGCCAAGGTTGGAGCAGGAGCCTACCTCAAAGTACTTCTGCTGTCTGGGAGACCAAGCCTCAACGTCAATAGACTTAACCTTAAGGTCTGCAAGGTCGCCCGAGCAGCACTCAAGGGTTCTTACGGGAATGTCAAGGGTGCGGAACATATCAACGGTGTTCTTCCAGAGCTTATCGAACCAAACGGGAGATTCCTCAGGACGGCAGACAACTACCATCTCCTGCTTCTCAAACTGGTGGATACGGTAAACGCCTCTCTCCTCGATACCGTGCGCGCCCTTCTCCTTACGGAAGCAGGGAGAGTAGGAGGTGAGAGTGTACGGAAGCTCTGCTTCGGGAACGATCTGGTCGATGAACTTACCGATCATAGAGTGCTCGGAGGTACCGATAAGGTAAAGATCCTCGCCCTCGATCTTATACATCATTGCCTCCATCTCCGCAAAGGACATAACGCCTGTTACAACGCCTGCACGGATCATATAGGGAGGAATACAGTAGGTGAAGCCACGGTCGATCATAAAGTCACGTGCGTAGGAAATAACCGCAGAGTGAAGTCTTGCGATATCGCCCATAAGGTAGTAGAAGCCGTTACCTGCTACACGTCTTGCGCTGTCAAGATCAATACCGCAGAAGCGCTCCATAATATCGGTGTGATAAGGAACCTCAAAATCGGGAGTGAGGGGCTCGCCAAAGCGCTCAACCTCAACGTTCTCGGAATCGTCCTTGCCGATGGGAACTGTGGGATCGATGATGTTGGGAATGATCATCATGATCTTGTTTACCTTTTCGGAAAGCTCTGCCTCCTTAGCCTCGCAGGCTGCAAGCTCGGCTGCCTGCTCTGCTACAAGCTTCTTCGCCTCCTCTGCCTCGGCAAACTTCTTCTGTCCCATAAGCATACCGATAGACTTGGAGATCTTGTTTCTGTTCGCTCTTAAGTCGTCCGCACGCTTTTTATTCTGACGAAGCTCCTCGTCAAGAGCTATAACCTCGTCAACGAGGGGAAGCTTTGCATCCTGGAACTTGTTTCTGATGTTCTGTTTTACGATTTCGGGGTTTTCTCTAAGAAATCTGATGTCAATCATTTTATCTCTCCTTGCGGTCAAGTGACCTTGTTTTACAATAAATTATTTAACTAATTTATTTTACACTAATACGGCAAAAAATTCAAGGGGTTTGTAAATAAAAAATATTTTTTTGTTTTCTTTTTATGCCAAAAAACCGGCAACGGAAAATTTACAATAATTTTTTAAAAAATCTGAAGAATTTTCGACAAAAAATCGGTATTATATTATAGAAGATATAATCTATCTTCGTATAGATGTTTAGGAATACTTGACAGCTTGGGTAATACTGTGGTAAGATATAAGTACGATGCATGGGGCAACTGCAACAGATTTGCTTCGTCAAATGCAGATCTCGCCTACTACAACCCAATCCGTTACAGAAGCTATTACCATGACGAGGATATAGGACTATATTTCCTTAATGCACGGTACTATAACCCCGCTTGGCGTAGGTTTATCTCACCTGATGATTCAAGCTACCTTGATCCCGAGTCTGTAAATGGCTTAAATCTTTATTGTTATTGTAATAACGACCCCGTCAATTATGCCGATCCGAGTGGGCGTTTTATGATTTCAACAGCAGTGGCTGTCGGATTTTGGATAGGCTTAGCTATAGGCGCTCTCGCAGGAGCAACAGCCGGAGGAATTATTGCCTATAACATTGCCGAAGATAGAGGTGCTGAGGGGTGGGAATTGCTTGGTTGGACGGCACTCGGTATTTTAGGTGGTGGATTACTTGGAGGGGTATTAGGAGCAGCCATAGGTTCTTCTATTGGATACGGCGTTGGATTATTGTGGGGAAGTGCCCCTGTTGCGGGTTCTCAAGGAGCCGTCGCATTATGGTCTGGGGGACAGGGAATTGCTGGGCAAGCAGCCTCTACCTTTGCAGCAAAAACAGGAGCTAAACTCGTGACAGATACTTTTGCGGGAAAAACGTTAAGTATTGCTAGCAAGTTTATACCTAAACAATTATCATATTATCTATGGGGTAAACTTTCGGCAGAATTTGTTGCGGGAGCTTCTACTGCCACCATATTCTTATTTGATAAAGGTATAGACTACAATAGTGTATTTTATCAATATGAAATTTGGGTTTTACTTGAAAAAGGTATTGAAAGAATAATTCAGTTTGTCAGATAATTTTTTGGAGAATTAATATGTTTAAATCTTATCGCATTCATTCTCATTCAATTTACTGCAGGAATATCCCCAATGGATACTATAATATCCATATAGAGCCAACTGGCATGAGTGAAAGAGAAACAGTTATTGTTTGCTCAAAAGAATACCCTACTTTTAATGAAATAATCGATTGCTTAAAAAAATGCATATTCAAAGCCGATTATATAGGATGCTACTCATTTATATATTGGGAGTATTACAAGGAATTTTATGAATGGATAAAGCAAACTTTTGAGTCTAAAAACTCCCCAAATATTAGAATTATTAAGAAGTTCTATAGAAAAGCTTTGGTTCGATGGCTTGAATTTAGTGAACACTCTGACGATACTATATATCCTCAAAATGAGTATTTTCGAATGATGCATAAGGAAATAGCAAAGTATTTGCCATAGTTAAGATTAATTTATTTACAAAACAGGTAAGTTCTGAGGCACACACCTTCGGGTGTGTGCTTTTTTATGATACTTGTTTCCTCGGTATCTTGGGTCAGCAAAGATACTTACGACACCGTTAACTTGTCCGTGAAAACAATCAGGGACTTGACAAAACCTATATTTACAGCTATAATGAAATCGGAAATATAACAGAGGCAAAGGAATATCCTTATACTACTGCAAATACTCCCACCGGCACACCTGCGGTTAAGCCCTATACCTATGATGGCACTCAAAAGGACAGGCTCACTAGTTTTGGCGGTAAGGCTATCACCTATAACACTCTCGGCGGTGTTGCAAGCTATGATGGATGGAATTACACGTGGAATAAAGGAAGACTTAGCACTATAAGAAAAGATCTTGACAGCTCTTCCGCAGCCCTCAACCGAGCAGTAGCCCCAAGTTTAAAATCTAATAAGACCTATTCATTTACCTACAACGGTCTTGGACAGCGAGTGGCAAGCCACTATTTTTACCTTATAACCAATGATTCTGATACCTCGGTTGAACAGGATGAAGTTGTACAATACAGCAAGACTTATTCATACGACGGCTCCGGCAGACTTATCTCCGAATCAATCACAAAGATTCTTCATAGTGGGGTGACGTTATCATCGGAGATCGTATTCCTCTACGATGAAGGTTCTATGATAGGCATGCAGTACACCTCTCCGATTTCCGAAACAAGTATTTATTACTATTTCCGCAATCTGCAGGGTGATGTTATTGGTATCTACGATACAAACGGCAACAAGGTTGTTGAGTATGCCTACGATGCCTGGGGTAATTGCACTACTAAGAGCACTACTACAAATTATACTGTTGCGCACGTAAACCCTATTCGTTATAGAGGTTACTATTACGACGAAGATACGAAGCTTTACTACCTGAACTCCCGTTACTACAACCCCGAATGGCGCAGATTTATTTCGCCCGATGATACAGCGTACATTGATCCCGAAAATCCTATCGGACTTAACCTCTATGCTTATTGTGAAAATAATCCTGTGATGGGATATGATCCTTTCGGGACATTTGATTTGTGGGAATTTTTAAGAGGTGCAGGTAATATTATTACAGGAGCATTAGCAATTGTTGCTGGCGCTATTGTGCTGATTGGTGGTGCAGAATTGTGGATGTTGATTGCTGCTGGAATAACATTAGTAGCAGGAGTTTTAACTCTTAACAATGGTATTGCAGACACGATTGGCTCCTTAACCGGATACAATTATATGGCAGATGGTTTGTTTAATGGAAATACCACAGCATATAATTGGTATTCTGGAGTTACAGGCACAGTAGCTACCATTGGTACAGCTATTTGCGGTAATTATATCAGAAAAGAGTACTTTATGAGGGGTGCAACACCTGGCACAGAAGGTAAAATGACGCTAGAACCTGGTATGGAACTTGATAGATATGGAGCTGACTATGGAAGATATTTAACAAATACCGGAACTCATTACAGCAAGCTTAAATTGCCTCCTTCCAACAATTTGATATTAACTCATTATAAAGTTTTGAAGCCATTTAATGTTTCTACCGGTATTGTTAAAGGCGGTGGTGGATTTCAGTATTTTACTTGGCGTTCGGTTAAAAGACTTGTTCAGCTTGGTTATTTAGTTGCTATATAGGGAGAATGATATGAACTTTGAAATAGAAATAGATAATATTATAATTTCATCTAAAACCACAAAATCCTATTTAGAAAGTAAATTTCCTCAAGCAAGCATTGATAATTATGTCGATGATCTTTATGCTTTTTCATTTTCGGGTTCAATTTTTCAGATGAAAAGTAAAAGCAAAATAACTGCATACTTTAAAAGAAACAAAATAATCGAAATTACCATTTTCCCCTCCCAAGAAGTACGTAATGACGAAGAGTTTGATATCCAAAAATCATATAACTTATATAACAAGGTGTTAGAGGATAATTACGGGAGGCGGATTCCTGGCATATTTAACAAAGAAAAGAAATGGCGATTTACTGATGCGATTATTAAACATTACTTATTTGAAAGATTTGGTTTAGAAGAAGTAATAGAAATATTTTTTAAAATTGACATATAATTATGAATTTAAACCTTGGCGAGCCTACCTTCGGGTAGGCTCGTTTTTTTGTATGCTGCTTCGGTCAGCTTATTCGTGAGAATAAAGGGATATTGACAAGGTAACGGGGGATTGGGATGCTATTGTATTTAATATTTTTTATTTGATGGGGATTTTTTATCATTTATCTATTGATTTTAGCCGACGGATTTAGTATAATATATAAGGATAATTTTTTAACAAGGAGAAATACAATGTTAGTTTCTGCAAAGGAAATGCTTAATAAGGCAAAGGCAGGCCACTATGCAGTTGGCCAGTTTAATATCAACAACCTGGAGTGGACCAAGGCTATCCTTCTTACCGCCCAGGAGATGAACTCCCCTGTTATTCTCGGTGTGTCCGAGGGCGCAGGTAAGTACATGTGCGGCTATAAGACCATCGTTGGTATGGTTGAGGGTATGATCGAGGGTCTCGGCATCACCGTTC
>CAZUJY010000073.1:0-9353 GCA_964620565.1 uncultured Ruminococcus sp.
GCTGCAGTTGCTCCTGATTGTGTAAACACCGGTCTTACCGAGGGTAAGCACTGCTCCGTTTGCGGCGAAGTTCTTGTAGCTCAGACAGTTGTTGCTGCTAAGGGTCACACTGAAGTAATTGACGAAGCAGTTGCTCCTACTTGTACCGAAACCGGTCTTACCGATGGTAAGCACTGCTCTGTTTGTGGCGAAGTTCTTGTTGCTCAGACAGTTGTTGATGCACTTGGTCATACCGCAGGCGCAACTGTTGTAGAAAACAACGTTGATCCTACTTGCACAGCCACCGGTTCCTACGATAACGCAGTTTACTGTACTGCTTGTGGCGAAGAACTCAGCCGTGAGACCATCACCGTTGATGCTCTTGGTCACGACTACGATGCAGTTGTAACCGCTCCTACTTGTGAGGACAGAGGTTACACCACTTACACTTGTTCCGTATGTGATAACGAGTACGTTGACGATTACGTTGACGCTCTCGGTCACGATTACGACGATGGTGTTGTAACAACCGAGCCCACTTGCACCGAGAAGGGCGTTAAGACCTTCACCTGTGATTGTGGCGATAGCTACACCGAGGAAATCGATGCACTTGGTCACGACTACGATGCAGTTGTAACTGATCCTACTTGTGAGGATAAGGGTTACACAACCTACACTTGTCACTGTGGCGACAGCTACGTTGACGATTACGTTGACGCACTTGGTCACGATTACGACGATGGTGTTGTAACAACCAAGCCCACTTGCACCGAGAAGGGCGTTAAGACCTTCACCTGTCACTGTGGCGATAGCTACACCGAGGAAATCGATGCAAACGGTCACACCGAGGAAGTAATTCCCGCAGTTGATGCAACCTGTACCGAAAGCGGTCTTACCGCAGGCGTTAAGTGCTCCGTATGTAACGAAGTTCTTACAGCTCAGACAGTTGTTGATGCTCTCGGTCACAACTACGACAACGGTGTTGTAACAGTTGAACCCACAACCTCCGCTGCCGGTGAAAAGCTCTTCACCTGTCAGTCCTGTGGCGACACGAAGACCGAGATTATTCCCGTACTCGAGTACCTGCTCGGTGACGTTAACGAAGATACCTCCGTTGACTCTCTCGACGCAATCTACCTTCTTATGCACACCTTCTTCCCTGAGGATTATGAGCTTAATCAGAACGGTGACTTTGACCATGACGATAAGGTAAATGCAAACGATGCAATCTACCTTCTCATGTACACCTTCTACCCTGAACAATATCCTCTTATTCAACACGCACAGATGCCTGTTGATATTACCACGAAGCGAAAGGAAGATTAAGAATGAAAACTAAAAAATTAATATTAACCATTTTAACAGCAATTTTGCTGACTTCCCTATTCGTTGTTACGGTAGCCGCCGCAGGTGCGGTGGCTACCACCGACGGTAAGTCCTGTGCGAGAGGAAAGACGGTTACTCTTAACGTAAACCTCGCCGAGACCTCCGGCGTAATAGCAGGTGCGGTTGCTGTTGAATACGACTCAAGCCGTTTAGAGCTTGTTGAAGCTAAATGGAACGCAGAAGCGCTTCCCGGTCTGGTTGCTTCTCATTACGACGAGGACACCGACAAGGGCGTGTTCCTCTTCTCTAATGAGAAAACGGTTAGCGGAAACCTGTTTTCCGTAACCTTCGAGGTGCTTGACAGCGCTCCTCTCGGCGAGACCGAGGTAAGCTGTGAAATTCAGCTTCAGAATAAGTCGGGCGACTTTATTTCGGTTACCAACAGCGCAGGCTACGTTGACGTTATCTGCGAGCATAAGTTCGATCAGAAGAACGATCAGCACCTTGCAAGCGCCGCAACCTGCACAGCACCCGCAAGCTATTATTACACCTGTTCTATCTGTGGAGAGGTAGGTTGCGAAACCTACACCTCCGGCTCTGCTCTTCCCCACACCTTCGATCAGCAGAAGGCAACGTTCGAGTATCTCGTAGAGGACGTTAAGTGCGTTGACGAGGCTGACTACTACTACAGCTGCTCCTGCGGAGCAAAGGGTAGCGAAAGCTTTAAGGCAGACGCAAGCTGGAGCCACAATTACTCTGACAACTGGCAGACCGATGCCGAGAATCATTGGCACCAGTGCGATGACTGTAAGAAGGCGAAGGATGAGGCAGCTCATACTCCCAATGATGAAAACATCTGTACCGAGTGTAACTACGATCTTGGCACAGAGGAAACTCACACTCACGACTTCAGCAGCACAATGAAGACCGACGGTGAGAATCACTGGTACGAATGCTCCTGCGGAGTTACGTACAACGTTCAGTCTCATAAGTGGAACGAGGGTAAGTGCGAGATCTGTGATACAGAAGAGCCCGAAATTCAGCCAGACGAGGACGACGGATCCCAGGGTGGATTCCTTGACTTCCTGTTTAGCAACCTCTGGCTGCTGCTTCTGATCATCTTCGGAATCTTTATGGGTATAGCATTTATCATCAATCTCTCAAGAGACAGATATTACTATTACTGGTAAGTAAAGGTTAATAAAGCAAATAACTAATAAGGGACTGTCACATTTGACGAGAACGAAAAAATCCGAAAAGGATATGAAAAAGCCTTTAGGCAAGAGAGAATAAAAATTGTAAATGAGACGGTAAAAGGTTGAAATTCTGCGAATTCCTTCGGTTTTTATGGATTTTTTCTACCGCCGTTTGCTTCCTCTCGCCGTATGTATATACGCCTTCGGGTCGCAAAGCGACGCTTCTCGCCTAAATCTGACTATCCCAAAAAGAGGCTGCCTCAAATTTGCATTTGAGACAGCCCCTTTTTTAAATAAATCGGATAGAAAATCACCGATCAGTTGTTTTTATTTTTAAGAATTCCATCGAAAAAGCGCTCTCCCTTTTTGTGAGCAAAAAGGTCGCAGAGAAGAAATAAGCCAAAGTAGAGAGGAATTGCGATAAGAGCGATTGTCGGATAAGTCAGGAATTCGATTCCCGCAAAGGGAGAATGGATAAGGAACATTGAATTGACCTCGTAGGCCATCTCCTCTGACACGAGAGTATTGAATACAAGATTACAGTAAAGTCCTATTACAAGCATCATAAGTATAGATATAAGGATGTTGGTAATATTCCTTTTAACGTTCACTCTGACACGGCCGAAAATCGGCAGGAGAAGAACGTTGAAGAGCAAGGTCGCATGAGAAACTATGCCCTTTGTGACGTCAAAATCGGCTAGGGTGGGATTTCTGACAAAATCAACGTTGGCGAACATACCCACCAGAGTTGACACGATGCCGAACCAGAAGATATAGTCGGCTAAAAAGTCGGCGAATCTCGAAAGCTTATTCTTAAGGAAGCCATAGATCACGCTACACCACATCACCACGTTACAGGGATAGATAGGCAATATCAGATTGGGATTGCTTCTGAGATAATCCATAGCGCTCCCGTCAAGAAAATGATGGTACAAAAGCGAGCTGTAATGACAGCAAACGGTAAGTACCGCCGAGACTATAAGAATAACGTTGCGAGCGCGCTCGCTCTTTACAAATCTTTTTACAAGCCACAGGCCGAGGGATATTATAAGTATAAGCAGGAAATTCAATAGAAAAAGCTGTTCCATATCTCACCTTTTCTCCTTTTGAACATTAATAGAATTACACCATAGCTACAAGCAGCTATGCCTCTGTATAGCCGAGTTTTTTCAGATTTTGTCAACTCAAGTTTGCTTTTTGCCGAATTAATCATAGGTTTCAAAATATATATCGATTTTATCAGTGCGTTTACAAAAGCAAAAATCAATACTGCAGATAACAGTCCACCGACACGATACGAAAAAATAAAATCATCGGTTTTAAAAAGTATATCTGCCATTTTTTAATACCTCTAAATAAAATTGCTGTAAAAATGATTTCCCTTTAACATAGCATAAATAGATTCAAATTTACATTCGCACAGCTTTTCGCACAAAGACAAAACCTCGTTGTTATGGTAAAAATAAACAACGTACCTTCTGATGCCATCTTCCAGATGAAACATAAATACGACTATGCCGCCATCTGTTATATATTCGTTCCAATATCCCAATCCGAGATGACGAGAAACGAACTCTTCCCATATATTCGCTTGTTTCTCCGCAAAGGATACCTTGTAATTATCCCATTCTTTCTCAATTATAAATCCATACTTTTCAAGTTCATATATGGAATCATCCATTCCCATAACGTAAGAATGACACATAACCCCTCCAAAATCAAAGTTTATTAAGAAATTACCCAATATCCGTCATATGCATAGCCGTTTTTGCCAACAAGCAAATGCTCGGATTTTGTAAACCCTACCTTTTTAATTGCTTTTATTCTTTCAACCGCATATATCGGAGCTTTCGTAATCACGCCTTTACATCCTAGCATTTCCTTCATTTTGGGTGTAACAAGTGAGAAAATTCCTAACAATTCTTCCTCGTTTTCATAATCGCTTCTTACGTCAACTCGTAGTATTCCCATGTTATCAAATTCATCCTGGGAAACTCTTACGCACAGTTCAACTGTTCCAATAATGCTAGATGTAGTCTTATCTATTATAGAAAATCTAACGAACCAACCGTTTTCATATGACATAGTCCAAAATTCCAGAGCGTTTTCCATTTTCTCTTTTGTGTGATAGTAAAAAATATCACCGTCACAATTATCGCTATTGAAAAACGGCAGAGCGTTTCTGTCGCTATATACTTTTAATAAATCGTCGCAATCATCTTTTTTGAACAAGCGAATAATGAATCTATCATTTTCTAATGTGGGACATTCTTTGTAAATATTCATGGTTTCTCCTTTGTTTTAGCTTGATAAATAAAAAGTGCGCAGCCGAAGCCACGCACAGAAAAGCGCAGCTTCTCTCATTGTTGCTACACAATTTCACATCCAGACGGATATGACAAGCAAAGCCTACGCTTTTACCTAGCTTAGGCCGTTTAGAAATATTAAAATTGTGTAGCACTATCATTGTACCACGGTTTAGCAAAAAAAACAATATAGAATCAACATAAAAACTAAAAACTAAAAACGAGTTAAAATTTAACGATTACACCCATAATTTTAACGAAAAAATCCCCCTAAAAGACAATAAAAACGCAGGATTGACACAAATAATTGTATCCTTTTCTGCGCTTTTATTTGGTGAGCCGAAGTATTTCAAGAACAAATGCGGGAATTTCATCAGAAATGAATATTTGCTCACTCTACACCTGAAGAGCAAGCTCCCGGACGAAATCATAGATTTTCAAGCCGGGTTTGATGAGCGTACGGGTCCGCCAACGGCAGAAAAAGAAATTGGTGAAGAATATTGGCATATGGACGAACCTATATCCAGAGAAAAAGCAGACTTGCTCTGCCGTTCCGTTTCTTTAGCATTTTCGGGTGTTAACTTGATTGTATCTATCGTATCAGTAAAGCTGTATGTAATAATCAACTTGGAATTTTAATTTTTCGATTAACTATTGACAAATATATCCAACTGTGATAAAATACCGTTGTACAAAATTTTAAGGAAAGGAGGAGAATACAATGACAAACCGTAATTACAACTGTTATTTTATCATTATCAACGTACTCGCCTCCGAGAATACAAAGGCATAATTAGGTATTTACGGCCTAATTGCTCCCGGTGCGTAGAGTTGCGCCTCGGGCATTTTTTATTTATAAAGCACCCGTGGCGGCTCACGGGTGCTTTATGCTTTTTCTCGGAAGGTGAAGATTTTACTTAGTCACATATCGAAAAGAATAAAAAAAACACAAAAAATGAAAAAACTACTTGAATTATTAAAACCTTATAGAAAAAAGCTTATGGGAGTGGCGTTGATCGACGGTATCGGTATGATATGCTCGCTTTTGATGCCCTTCGTTATGAGCGAAATTGTTGAAAAAGGCATATCGGAGCAAAATATCCCTCTTGTATGGAAATATGCAGGGATAATGGTGCTTTTATCGGTAATATCCGTGGCGGCAAATATTATTTCAGCTAAGCTTAACACAAGTATATCTGCAGGTTATTCTTCCGATCTTTGCCATATCACCTTTGAAAAAATCAATTCGCTATCCTACACGGATTATACGAAAATAGGTCCTTCGGGACTTTTAACCAGAGCTACCGATGATATATGGAATGTCGAGGGAACTATTACAAGCTTGCCTTATACCCTTTTCACCGTACCGATTATGTTTATAGGCTCTGCCGTCCTTGCCTTTTTGGCAGATCCCATTCTTTCAGCTGTATTTATGCTATCGATCCCGCCGATTCTTATCTTGGTGCTTATACTTATGCGTCCGCTGTACGATATGTGGGATAAATCCGATAAATATGTAGATCTGCAAAACAAAATAGTAAGAGAGCGATTGTCGGCACTTCGTGTTGTCAGGGCTTTTAATAACGAAAACCGAGAACACGGCAGAGCTAAATTTGCCACCGAGGAAATGGCAAAATATATGATACGAGCCAACACGCAGGGCGGAATGGTAGATCCATTTGCTATGCTGCTATTGAATCTTGCCACCGTAGCGGTGGTTTACTTTGGCGGCATAAGAGCGCAGGCGGGCTCGGGAATAAGTACAGGCGGTGTTATTGCCGTGCTTCAGTACATTGGTATGATTTCGAATGCTCTTATAAGCATTTCTTGGACGCTCGCCTGGTTGCCGAAGGTAAAGGTATCCATGCGCCGTCTTAATGAAATCCATTCAAGTCCCGATGAAGAAACTATACCCGAGGGGAAGGGTAAAGTACCAAGCGGTTTTGATATAGAAATACGGAACCTCTCCTTTACATACCCTGACTCAACCAAAAGCGTTATAGAAAATTTATCGCTTACGGTAAAAGAGGGTGAGCATATTGCGCTTATTGGAGGTACAGGAAGCGGAAAAAGCACACTGATAAAGCTGCTTGCAGGACTTTTTGAGCCAAGTGAGGGCGAAATAATTATCGGTGGGGCTTCCTATAAGGATATACGCAAGGTTGACGTGCGTTCGCATTTCTCGGTTGCTCTTCAAAAGGCGCAGATATTTGAAGGCACCGTACGAGATAACATAAGAATGGGTAATCCCGGCGCAACAGATCAAGAAATATATGAAGCATTGAAATTGTCCAAAATGGCGGAGTTTGTTGATTCTCACGAGGAAGGACTTGATTATATTTTGGTCGGTAGCGGTCAAAACGTCAGCGGTGGTCAACGTCAAAGGATTAATATGGCGAGAACTGTAATTAAAAAAGCTGACATATACATCTTTGACGATAGCTTCAGTGCATTGGATTTCCTTACAGAAAGCGAGATCAAGGATAACTATTCCACGCTCCTTCGAGGCAAGAGCCGAATCGTTGCAACTCAACGTATCAGCACCGCAATGAGCGCTGACCGCATATACGTGTTGGATAAAGGACGCATAATTGATGTCGGAACGCATAGTGAGCTTCTTTTTTCTTGCCCTATATACCGAGAGATCGCTGATTCTCAGCTTGGAGGCAGAAAGGAGGGCGGTTATGAAGAATAATACCAAAGGACTTAGCTCGGCAAAGGTAGTTTTACGCATAATGAAGGATTCGCTTGGAATAATTCATTGGCTTCTCCTTGCCACTGTACTTAGTATAGGTTCTGCGTACCTTGCCATGACAGCTCCGGAAATACTTGGTAATTTAACAAATCAGATTTATGATCTATTAGATTCCGGTATTTCTATTGATACTTCACTGTTTAATAATCGTATAATTAACCTTGCCGTAATTTATCTCTTGTCCGCACTTCTGGGCGCATTGACCAAGGCTGTTATGAACTACTCCGTAAGCAGCTTTTTTACCTGCAAGATAAGAGTAAAAATGAGTGAGAAAATCGCAAAAATACCTATAAAAGCAGTTGATAGCACGCCAAACGGTGAATTTATATCAAGAATGACTAACGACGTTTCCATTATGGGTGGATCAATACACGATATATTTGGTGTTATTATTAACGGTGTTATTCAATTAATAATGATTTCAATTATCATTTTTACAGAAGAACCTATTATGGCTCTTGCGGTAATAGTATTCGTTCCTCTGTCGCTCGTTATTTCAGCCGTTCTCGCATCAAAAAGTGAAAAGCATTTTAACGATTCGCGTACACAATCGGGAAAGCTTTATAGTATTTGCGAAGAAAACTTGTCCTGCTTTGATGCCGTTAAGATTTTCTCCATCGAAAAATCGCAGAATGAAAAATATAGAGATGTTACGAAAAAATATGCTGACTATTCTGCAAAGGGATACTTCGTTTCGGGACTTGTAAGCCCGATAGTAGGGCTAATCAATAATCTGTCTTACGTCGCTATCTGCGTTATCGGAGCCTATCTCGTAATAAACGGACGTGTAAACGTCGGCGCGCTTGTAGCTTTTATTATGTATACCAAGCTCTTTTCCAGTCCTCTTGAGTCTATCGCAAACGGAATGTCAATGATACAGTCAACTATTGCCTCTGCGAGAAGAGTGTATGAATACCTTGACGGCGAGGAAATGGATGAGATAGAACCTGAGGGAAATGTATCGGTTAGAGGAGAGGTGGATTTTGTGGATGTTTGTTTCTCTTACACCGAAGACAAACCTCTTATCGAAAACTTGAATCTGCACGTAAGCCCCGGCGAAAAGGTGGCTATAGTAGGACCAACGGGCGGAGGAAAGACAACTATCGTAAATATATTGATGCGTTTTTATGACTCAAGATCCGGGAAAGTTCTCGTTGACGGAAGGGATATTGCCGCTATGAGCCGTACAGACGTAAGAGAAATTTTCGGTATGGTATTGCAGGATACAATGCTCTTTTCGGGGAGCGTGTATGATAATATTGCTTACGGAAAAGAGGGCGCGACACAAGCCGAGGTAATGGAAGCAGCAAAAAAGGCGCATATAGATAGCTTTATCGATGCTCTGCCGAAGGGATACGATACAGAGATAAACGAGGATAGTACAAATATCAGTGCAGGTCAAAAGCAGCTGTTAACCATAGCCAGAGCCTATTTGTCTGACAGACCTATTCTTATTCTTGATGAAGCGACAAGCAACGTTGACACCCGTACTGAGCTTTTGATACAGCAGACCATGGATGAGCTTATGAAAGGACGCACTGCCTTTGTTATTGCTCACCGCCTTTCTACTATTGAAAATGCGGATATTATTTTGGTTGTGGATAACGGTCATATAGTTGAGCAAGGGAAACATATCGATCTGTTAAAACAAAACGGGCTGTATTCAAGAATATATAACAGTCAATATCCTAAAACATAAAAAAGAGGCTGTCTCAAATGCAAATTTGAGACAGCCTCTTTTTGGGGATAGTCAGATTTAGGCGAGAAGCGTCGCTTTGCGACCCGAAGGCG
>CAZUJY010000074.1:0-9135 GCA_964620565.1 uncultured Ruminococcus sp.
GAGCTACAAGAACTTCGTTACATACGGAGCAGTGCTTACCCTCGGTAAGACCGGTAGCGGTACAAGTAGAAGCAACTGCAGCGTCGATTACTTCGGTATGTCCAAGAGCAGCCACTGCTTCGGTGTATGTGTGGTTACATACGGAACAAGTGAATGTCTTAACACCAGCCACGGTACAAGTAGGAGCGGTTGTTACAACGCCATCATTGTAGGAGTGAGTGATTTCTCTTGTTTCGCCACAATTGTTGTTACACTCGGTGTCGCAAGCATTGTCCCAAGCGTGATCGGCTGCATCAACGTAGCTGTCAACGTAAGTGTCCTTACAAACGGAACAAGTGTGGGTTGTGTAACCTTTATCCTCACAAGTAGGATCGGTTACAACGGAGTTGTAGGAGTGACCTGTTACGGGAATTGTCTGAGTTTCGTAGTGATCGCAGTTTACACAATCTCTACGTTTGGTTCCGGTAGTAATACATCCGGGAGCCTGAGTTTCCTGCCATTCGCCGTAGCTGTGATCGGTTGCGTCAACATAATTGCTAACGTAGCTGTCGCCACATGCGGAACAAGTGCGGGTTGTGTAACCCTGTGCTTCACAAGTAGGAGCAGTTACAACTGCGTTGTACTTATGACCAAGAGCATCAACAACTTCCTGCTCAGTAAGGACTTCCTTACATACAGAACATTTAATGCCTGCAGTAAGACCGGTTTCAGTACAGGTTGCATCAACTGCAGGAATTTCTTCCTCGGTATGTCCAAGTACAGCCTTTTCAACGTAAGTCGTATAGTCGCATCTGGAACAGGTTACGTAAGCAGCCCAACCCTTTTCGGTACAGGTGGGATCCAGAGCCTCGTGAGCGACCTCGTCGTGACCGAGAGCATCAACAGTAACAGTTTTGCTGCTGATCTTTTCATCACAAACGGTACAGTAAACTACGCTATTGTAGGAACCTGCCACGGTACATGTTGGAGCCTTGTAGTTTTCCATAGTAGCCGCATTGGGCTTGTGACCATTAGCGGTTACGCTTTCTTCTACACGGCTGAGCTCCTCGCCACATTCGGTACAGTAAACTACGAGATCGTAGCTTCCTTCGTTTTCACAGTCGGGCTCTACGTAATTTTCCTCAACGGCATCAGCTTCGGTGTGACCGGTAGCGGGGATTTCTTCTGTGTAAGAATGACCGCAATCTTCACAAACATAGTTGATATATCCGGTCTCCTCGCAGGAGGGATCTACCTCATAATCTATTGTGTAGCTATGAGCAAGAGGATCAACGTGATCATCTGTGTAAGAGTCGCCACAGTTAGAACAGGTATAGGTTGTATAACCCTCTGCAGAGCAGGTGGGAGCGGTTACAACCGTGGTGTAATTATGACCGATAGCGGGAATTTCTTCCTGAGCGGTAAGAATTTCGCCGCAAACGGAGCACTTAACGCCGGCAGTAAGACCGGTTTCGGTACAAGTTGCGTCAACTCCGGGAATTTCTTCTGTAGAGTGGCCAAGAGCTTCCATTTCTTCCTGTGTTACAATTGTCTCGCCACATACAGAACAGTGAGAACCGGTTAAAAGACCGGATGTAGTACAGGTGGGACGAACAAGCGCATCAACACCCTCGGTATGACCGGTTGCAGGAATGGTGTCGTTAAGAGTAGCGCCACATTCACAAGTATAGGTAATTATTCCTGCGGTGATACAATCTGCCTTTTTGGTGATTGTGGAAGTGTAGCTGTGAGTATGACCGTCGCCGCCACTACCGCTAGACGTTTCCGTCATTGTAAAGGAAACATAGAATACATAAATATCCTTGGTCAAGGACGAGAATATGTGTTCACTTCCTTCTGCTAATGCAGGAACATCAATTTCAAGAATACTTTCTGCATTTGACAATGAAGTAGATGTACCACCATCAATACTATAAGTGGTTTCCGAGCTGCTAGTATAATAAACTATTTTGAGTGTACCAGCAACGTTTGTCTTGATGGTAAGTGTTTTTTCTTTAGAGAGTTTTGAATTATATTCGATAGTAACAGAAGCTCCGTTCTTGTCTGTAACGGTTTTTGAAGACTGAGAATTGTTATATCCTGCGGAAGTAGTGAAATGATCTGCGTCTCCTCCATAGGTAGATTTTCCCGTTCTATACCACTCCCATACAGTAGTGGTTGTAGAGCCATCACCGGGCTTTGCATCTCCACAAACAGAACAGGTGTTACCAACGTAGGTGTGATTGCCTGTTGCATCGGTCCAATCGTCAATAAAGGTATTGTTACACTTACTACATTTATTGGTGGTATAGCCGCCTGTTGCACAAGTAGGAGCCTTTACTTCTTCAGTCCATACGTGACAGAGCTTCTCACCCTCTGTTAAGCCGCATATAGTACAGGTCTTAGGTGCAATACAGGTTGCATCAGCCCACTCGCAATCATGCTTTGCTGCAGGTTCTGTCTTGCCGCAAACTGAACATGCGCCATCAACGTAGGTGTGTTCATCTGTTGCAGGAGCAATAAGAGTACCGCAAACCGTACATACCTGATCATCTACACAAGTAGCCGCAGAACCGGGAGTATGATTTCCGGTTGCAGGGATGGAAGTTGTGGAAAGAACAGTCTTACAATCGCTACATGTTACGATTTCGCTACCGGGCTTGCCACAGGTCGCATCAATGGTAGTTGTAGTCGTGTTGGTATGTGTACAGTCGGGTGCTTCGGGAGTATATACCATGTAATAGAGGAAGCTTTCGCTCTTATTTTTAGTAATGGTGTATTTGGTTCCCGCAGTTACGTCAATGGTGATTATACCGTCAGCAGGGATTGCTGTGGAATTTCCGCCATTGATATAAATGGTGTAACCCGAGCAAGAGGAGTTAAATACCAAGGTGAAAGTACCGTCTTTAGGAGCGGTAAAGGAAATAGATGCAGAGCTGGAGACCTTAAGACAATCTGTAAGCTCTAAACCGTTGTAGGTTACGGTACCCTTTGCATTAGACAAGCTACCTGCAATTGTATAGAAGCTAGAGGTAGTTCCGTTTACTGTGAAGTTGTGAACGTATTCACTTGCGGAAGTGTCCTGAGCTCCGCAACGGGTACATACATCGTCAACGTAGTTGTGACCGAGCGCTGCATTAAGAGTTGCGGAACATACGGTACAGGTCTGCGCTGTAGTACAGGTTGCATCTGCGCCGGGAGTATGGCCGAGAGCCTCGGTGGTCTCGGTAGAGGTTACCGTTCCACAAGCATCACAGGTTACGGTAGTGCTACCTGCAGTAGTACAGGTTGCATCTACGGTAGTAGTGGTGGTGTTGGTATGAGGACAGGTTGAGGGATCAACCTTGCCGCAGACGGAACAAACGCTATCAACGAAGGTGTGCTCGCCGGTAGCCGCATTGAGAACCGTGCTACATACGGTACAGGTCTGATCATCTACACAGGTAGCGGAATCGCCTGCGGTATGGTTTCCTGTCGCAGGAATGGTGGTTGTAGAAATCACCTTGCTACAATCGTTACATTTGACGACAGTGCTGCCTGCAGTACCGCAGGTTGCGGGAGTGGTTGTTGTGGTAGTGTTGGTATGCGCACAGTCGGATACGTTACCCGAGATAGAGCCGTCGCCGCCGTTACCGGAGGTGATAGCAACGCCACCTGCGGAAACAACAGAGCCAACATAGCTGTTAAGCTCGGATTTCAGCTCGGTAATAACGTCGTAGTTAGTATCCTCGGTAGTATCGTCGAAGTCCCAGATGAAGTCACCGCCATTTACACGTCCTGCGTACTGCTGAACTGTGAGCATTGCTTCTTCTGCTGTCTGAAGCTCGTAGTCGTATGCTGCGTACTGTGTATTAATGATTTCACAGTCATAGCTGGTAGAGCTCCAAGCGGTTGCGCCCTCAATACCGTCAACGTTGGGAATCCAGCTTGTAGCGCCGATTACAACGTCGTTATAAGAGGTAAGGGTACCGGGATTTTCGCCCGACATGGTGTTAACGCCCTCGTCAGAACCCTTTGTAGAAATGAGCATAGGATTCTTGGTGTTACGGAAGTAGTTACCCTCGGAAATTACCTCTGCGTTATATGCGCAACCGATACCGTACTTGGAAACGCCGTCGTAGTAGTTGTTGTAAACGTGAACGGTTGCAACACGTACTCTGGGATGACGGGAGTCGGAGTGGTCGTACCAGTTGTGGTGGTATGTGATGTTATCCGATGTATCGGAGGTAGAACCGCCCTGGAGATTGGATTTACCCGTATCCCAGAAGTGGTTGAAGGAATGAGTAATATACTCGGACTTCTTGGTATCAAGAGCGCCGTCGCCCTTTGCCTGGTCGGCATCGGAGCCTGCATCACCGTAGAAGAAGTCGCAGTTATGAACCCAGATATGGTCACAGGTCTGCTGGATACCGATGCTGTCGCCCTCGGTGCTGTCGCAGTTCATAACCGCAAGGTTACGGATCTCGACGTTAGAGGAATTCTTAAGACGGATACCAAAGCCGTTTATGGTAGCGTCGAAGCCTACACCCTCAAGAGTGATACCAACGCTGTTACCGTTATTATCTATAAGAAGGTCACCCTTGTCAAAGCCCGCTCCGCTGCCTGTGGGATCGGTAATATTACCGATGAAGCGGACACAGAGAGGAGTAGACATATTCTTGATAACGCTTGCCGCAAGGATGTTGGTGATACCTGTATAGGTAGTGCCGCCAATGGTGGCAGTTACGCTATCCTTGTTGGAGTCGGTAACGTAAACAACCACCGCATTATCCTTAAGGGTACCGTCGTCGTTGTATGCGCCGCTGGAGGTAGAAACGGTCTGACCGCCCTTGAGAGAAGCGCCCGAAACGAAGGCGTAGCCGCTTCTGATATGAGCGCTAACGGTAAGGTCTTCGGTAATTATTGCCGCGCCCGAATCTTCACTGCCGCCTATGATAGGCACAACCTTAAGCTTGTAGCTGCCTGCAGCAAGACCAAGAGCATCAGCGCGCCAGTAGGAAGGATATTCACGGACGAGCATATCGTCAAGCTTGGTCCAAGAGGACTCACCGGACTTCTGAACGTATACGTTGTAGAAGCTTGCGCCCTCGATAGCATCCCAAGTAATATAGGCAGACTCAAGCCATCCGCCTGCGTCCTTATAGAGAGGCTTGCTCTCGCCACAAACGGAACAAGTGCCGTTAACGTAGCTATGACCGAGAGCTGCAGTTATGGTAGCACCGCAGATCGTACAGGTCTGGGCGGAAGTACAGGTTGCTTCGTCAACTGCGGTGTGACCGGTAGCATTAGTGAAATCACGCTGAGCAACACGACCGCAAGCGTCACATGTGTAGAGGGTATAACCGCCTTCGGTACATGTGGGATTGATTGTATCGCCCTTGGTTTCGCCGGTATGCTGACAGCTTGCAGCGTCAACAAGACCGCAAACGGTACATTTGCCGTCGTCACCGTAATTATGACCTGTTGCGGGAGTAGTGGTAGAAGAAACTATGGCGCTACAGTCGTCACAGGTTACGGTAGTGCTGCCTGCATTAGTACAGGTTGCATTCACGGTAGATGTGGTGGTGCTGGCATGCTGGCAGACAGAGCCTTCGGGAGCATAAACCATGTAGAAGAGGTTCATTGTGTCAGCCTTGGTGATCGTGTGACTACCTGCTGCTACGTCAACGGTGATAACACCGTTCGAACCTGTTACCTTTGTACCGTCAATCTTGATATTAGCAGAGGATTCAGCAAATACCAGAGTGAGAGTACCTTCGGAAGGAGCTGTAAAGCTGATGTTGGTAGAGGACTCCATCTTCAGACACTGGGTAAGAGTAAGTCCCTCATAGGTAACCGTACCCTTGTCGGTGGAGAGGTTTCCTGTAATGGTATAGAATGTGGAGTCTTTTCCACTTTCGGTAAAGTTATGCACATAGCCCTGGGCTGCAAGGTCCTCAGCGCCGCAACGGGAGCATTTGCCGTCAACGTAGTTGTGACCGAGCGCCGCAGTAACGGTTTCGCCACATACGGTACAGGTCTGGGCTGTGGTACAGGTTGCAGCTACGCCGCCTGTGTGAGCCAACTTTGCAATTGCAGAGCCCGTCTGGGTTACGGTCTGACAGGTGTTACAGAATGTATCGCCGGTGTAACCCTCTGCAGAGCAGGTGGCTGCCTTTGCGTTCTGAGTAACGGTGTCACCGTGAGCGCAGCTTGCGGGATCAACTGCGCTACATCTGGTACAGCTGCCGTTCGAGTAGCTATGTCCAAGCGCCGCAGTAACTGTTTCGCCGCACTTGGTACAGATCTGCGCTGTGGTACAGGTTGCTGCATCGCCTGCGGTATGACCCGTTGCGGCAGTTGTGTCATCCTGCTTTGTTGCGCCGCACACGCACTCATAAAGGGTATAACCGCCCTTGGTACAGGTGGGAGCAACAACCTTGGAGTCGGTCCAAACGTGGTCGCTTTCTTCGTGAACGATAACCGCCTCGATGGAAAGAGAAGCAACCTTTGCTTCCTTATACTTAGCAGAGCCTGCATCATATCCGGAGGACTGAATGAAGTAGTAGCCTGCGGGAAGATTCTCAGCGCTGCCGTCACCGGTGATGACAGCTACGCCCGCCTCGTTACAAAGAACGGGAGAGTAGGTTCCGCTAACCTCTGTCATAGAGATATTAACCGTTCTGTCAACGTAGAATACGATATCGCAGCCGTTTGCGGTTCCGCCTACGGTAAGAGAGTCGGAATTGAACTTGGAAACGTTGAAGACAATGTTATCAACGGTTCCGTTCGATGCAACGTAGGTCTTGGTAAGCGACTGTCTGTAGGGAAGTACAACCGCCGCCGTAGGCATACGGTCGTCGGGAATCACAGAGATATCAACGTCCTCGGGAGAAATGATCTCTTCCTTCTGTGCGCCTGTGTATGCAAGTATGGTAGCCTTTGCGTCTGTCAGGTCTTCCTGGAGCTGATAGTTACCATTTTTAACATAGCTGACAGAAGCATCGTTTTCAAAGTTAGCATAGGGGTTGTCGGAAGAAACGATTTCCTCTCTGCTGTCAACGTATGTAATGCTTCCGCCACCGAAGGAACAGCTGGAGAAGGAGTTGTTGTAGCTCTTGCAAACACCTCCGGTTTTGTCGTCAACAACGTTTTTACAGTTGATGAACATGTTATACTCAGAGAAAATGTAGGAATCTGCTCTAAGGCTCATACAGTAGCTGGTCTGTCCCTCGAAGATGTTGTTATACATGTGGATATCCGCCTGACGTGCAAGAGGTCCACGGGATTCACAGTTCTTCCAATAGTTATGGTGATATGTAAGATGATACTGGAGAGAGGAGTCGGAGGAACCAACGAGGTTGGTCTTGTGATAGCTCTCATAGTAGCAGTAGGAGTTAGTGAAGTAGTTACCACGCTTGAAGTCGCAAGCGCCGTCACCGCCGTCCTTGTCACTCTCAGCAGGGCTGGAGATCGAGGGAGCGATAAACGAGCAGTGGTGTATCCAGCAACGCTCAACGGGAGCGGTAAGGGTAGAGCCCTCCTGCTGACCCTCCATGCCTACGCAGTCCTCGGGTACGTTCTTAAAGGTAAGGTTTCTTACCTCAAAGCTCTTGCCGTAGCCGTTTGCATAGTCATCGGTCTGGCAGATAAAGTGAAGACCCCAACCGTTGATCTCGGCATTATAGCCGATACCCTCGATGGTGATATCCTTACCGCCCGACATACGAGCCATAAAGCCGTTATCGCCCTCGCTTCCGCCGTAATCGACAGAGTCGTAAGCGGTAAGACCGTCTATCTCGGAGGTTGCAGAGCTGAGGTCGGTGCTGCTTGCGCCCTTAACGCTGCCGATAATACGGATAACGAGGGGAGTGCCGTCAGCAACAAGCTTGCGAAGAATGTCACTGTTGGTATTTGCCTTACCGCCCTTGGAGTTTAAGCCTGTGCCAATGTCCATACCGGTAGAGCCAAGAATGTTACCGATGCCTGTAACGGTGGTGCCGTCACTGGAGGTTACGGAAACGGTGTTCTTGTTCTCGTTTGTAACGTAGAGAACGATTGCATTTTCCTTAAGCGTACCGTCGTCGTTATATGCGCCAACGCCATCGGTGTAGTTAAAGTGCGCATAGCCGGAACGGTCGTACTCCAGAACCTCTATACCGCTCTGGGTAAGGGTGTCGGAGGTTGTTTTGACGGTCAACGTATACGTGCCCGCCTCGAGTCCGGGGATGTCGATTCGTACAACGCCGTCCTCATCACGCACGAGATACTCAAGGTCCTGGCCTGTCAGACTGCCTGATGTAGGTCCGGAGTAAGAAACGCCTGTGATATCGCTGTCACTGACGCCGCTTATTGTTGCCGTGATGGTTTCAAACCAACCGTCTACGCTTGTAAAGCTGCCGGCGGCAGCTGCACCGGTTGTAAACACGGCAACACTTGAGATCACTAGCATAAGGGTAAGCGCCGCGCTTACGATTTTCCTTTGCAATGTCTTCATGATTTGTTCCTCTTTTCTTGAGAAAATATTATATATATTAATAAAAAAATATACATCAACAAAATCTTACCACACCTTGTGAAATATGTCAATAAAAATATTAAAACAAATTAAAAGTTTGTCACAAATGCACAAATCACAATATTGATAATGTAGCATAAAGACAAGGAAAAAAGACTTCATCTGTGATTTTTCATTTTTTCAATGACCATTGTTGCTAAAGCAACAAGCATTTTCGCCATTCACACCCTACGCCCCTAATACACCCTCTCTACGCCCCTAATACACCCTCCCTACACCCGACCGTCATCCGTTGGCGCAAGACCTGCGCCCAACCCATTGCTTGCCCGGGCATCGGATCTGCGCTTCATCGTTGGTCGGGGAGGGCAGGGAAGAGACTTCTTTATCCCCGCTTGCAAGGCAAAAAAAGCACTCCGTTAAAGCGACAAAAAAACAATGAAAAATCACCTATGTTTTTTGAAAAATTCAATACAAAAAACTCTTGCCATTCTTTGCGACGATTTCGGGTTTTGCTCCTAAAAATCTGCCGAAAAGTCAACTATAATTTACAAAATACCTCTTTTTGCACCGATTTTTACGAAGAATCTCGGATTTGACTTTTCAAAAATGCGGATAAAAATTGTACGTTTTCAAGGGTCTTTTCGGCATCTTTTTTGATG
>CAZUJY010000075.1:0-3027 GCA_964620565.1 uncultured Ruminococcus sp.
TTTTGATGATTTTTCCACCTGCCAAGCCTCCGATTTTTGCTTATTTTCGGCAGCCTTACGGACACCTTGATCAAACTTTTTCTATATCTCCGCTTACAGAGCGCAAAGCAAAGCTTTTTTGCGGTTTTATTTTTGCGGTTTTATCGGAAATTAGTACTTTTAGACAAAAACCCGAGGCGCTTTTCGTCAGGTTGAGCATATTATTTTATTGTTTTGTCTTTTAATACTTGAAAATATCATTTTGCTGTGTTATGCTAAATTTATAATCAAAAATATTTAGGAGGTCTATATGGATTTCTCATGGATTCTTTTGGCGCTGTTCCTGGTTGCTCTGATCAGGGGTGTGTCGAAGTCGCTCACCAGATCGATGCTTAAGAACTGCTTAAGACTCGGCTCGGTTGTAGTTGCCTTCCTTATCACCTTCGGTCTGCAGCTTGGCGGCGTATTCCAGAACGTTGTTTCGACTATCACCGAACTTATCAACCTTACGGCAATGCTTCCCGGACTTGAGGGCGCAACTGCGCTCATCAATGCTCTTGCAAGCACTATTGCCGGCCCCATTTTCTTTGTAATCGTATTCTTCCTGCTCCTTTGGATACTGAGAGTGATCATTCACTTTGTTCTTAAGGCAGTGGAAAAGCCCGGCAAGGCTACCCCCATAGAGCAGAAGGCGGCAGAGCCTGCGCCTGAGGCAGCGGCTGTTCAGCCCGAGCCTGCTCTCGAGGTAGAATCCGCGCCCGAGGAAGCACCCGAGATAGCTCCCGAGGAAGAGAAAGCTCCCGAGATACCCGCAGAGTATTGCGCAGAGTGCGAGGCGGTGAGCGACGAGCTTAACATTCCCGCAGAGGATCAGCCTTCGGCTGAGGGCGTTGAGACCGCAGAGCCCGAGGCCTGCGAGAGCGAAGAGCCTGCGCCCGAGGCAGAGGCAGCTCCCGAGGCAGCCTACGAGGCACCCGCAGAGCCCGCTCCTGCTCCCGAAAAGCCCAAGAAAAAGAAGAAGGGCCTTTACCCCGAGTGCGCTTGGAAGAGAATTGTTTCTATCGCAACAGGTGCCATCAGCGGACTTCTCGTGCTTGCGGTATTCCTTATGCCCCTGTTCTACTACATGAGCATTGCATCCGGCATCACCCACGCACTCGATAACTCCGACGCGGAGGACAGCCAGATATATAAGGTTGTAGAGGTCGTTGACGATTACGTTGTTGAGCCTTATGAGTCCAGCTTCGTATTCAAGTTCTACGACGTCATCGGCGTTGAGACTCTTCTAAACTACACCACCAAGGCAGGCGGCAAGATCCAGCTTGACAATGGCGAGAGCGCATACGCAGACGACGTTCTCAAGGGGCTTCTCTCCCACGGTGTAAGCGCCGCAGCCCAGATCACCTCTCTCGAATCCGAGTGCCTTACAGTCCGTGCAGACGTTGAGGCTATTGTATCCGATCCCGTTATCTCCTCTATCGTTGCCGATCTTGCAATGTCGCTTATCGACGGCGTAGAGCTTGAGCCCGCCGAAGAGGGCGACCTTATGGGCGAGCTTATCGCAGATTTCGTTGAATATTACAAGAATGCCGATAAGGCAACCATTCAGAGGGATCTTTCCTCTCTCGGCTCGGCAGTAGGCGTGCTTGCAGAGGAGAAGATTCTCCTTGAGCTTGCAGGCGGCAATGCCGATCTCAGCACCATGCTTGAGAATGAGGAAACCCTCGGCAACGTAGTTGAGGCTATTTCGGGTCTTTCCGCATTCGGTCCTACCATCGAGGGCGCATTCGAGCTTGGCGTAGAGATCCTTGGCGAGACCCTTCAGATCCCTGCGGACGACTCCGAGGCATACGAGATCTTTATGGATGACCTCACCGAGCAGATGATCAAGGACACAAGCACCAAGTTTGACCTCTCCACCATTCAGTACTTCGTATATCACACCGAGCGTCTTGGCGTAAAGGCTACCTCCACCAACGGCGTAAAGGGATACAGCCAGTTCAGCGCATACGTTAAGCATTGGCAGAAGGTACAGTCGGCATTCGCGCACGCATCCGAGGATAAGTCCTACGGTTACTTCACAATGGTAATCAACGGCAACACCTACATATACGACAGCGAAAGCGACTACATCTTCATCTTCGACGAGAGCAATTCCGAGATCTATAACAAGTATAAGGACAGAGTTTCTCCCCTTGCGGGTCTGATCAACGCTCTTGCGCTCCGTTCCTCCACCGCCCAGCTCTCCCGTGACGATCTTTATACCATTCTCACAAACTACGTAAATTCTGCAAACGATCCTGTAGGCGTAGAGCTTGCCGGCAGAATTCTCGATAAGGATAACTTCGTATCGGGCGCAGTTACTATAGAAAAAATGGTTGCGTCCACCAACTTTGAGGACTGGACCGATGAGGAAAAGGCAAACGACAGCCGTCTTTGCGTAGATATTATTATGAATCTTCTCGGTATTATGGATTCTCTTGCAGGCCTTGAAAACACCGACGGTATCGAGGGCGCCACCGATCTTGTAGATCAGTTCGTAGTGCTCGGCGAGACTATGGATACCATGAAGCAGACCAGCTGTATCAACGAGCTTCCTCCTCTTCTTATGGAGGCGCTTGTAAAGCACGATATGCTTTCCACCTATATTAAGCCCTCTACTGCATTCCAGATCAACAATATAGTAGAGAACAACGACAGAACCTATGCTGATGCTATGACTCAGATCGCAGGCATCATTAAGTTCGCAATTTCAATGTCTTCGGGGGTAAATTAAATGGTTAAGTTTTTAATTAATCTTGCATCCTTCGTTGTATGCGTTGGTATTCTCGCCTTCGGCGGATACCAGACCGTTCAGCAGAATAACTTTAATGAAATGATGGAGAAGATGGATGAGGCTCTTGCAAGCGGACCCATTCTTCCCGAAAACCCCGATCAGGGCGGCAGTGACACTCCCGTAGATCCCGAGAACCCCGAGAATCCCGAGAATCCCGACCAGGGCGGCGAGATCGACCCCGAGAATCCCGATCAGGGCGGCAGTGACACTCC
>CAZUJY010000075.1:3127-9124 GCA_964620565.1 uncultured Ruminococcus sp.
CGAGAATCCCGATCAGGGCGACAGCGGTACTCCCGAGAATCCCGATCAGGGCGACAGTGACACTCCCGAGAATCCCGATCAGGGCGACAGCGGTACTCCCGAGAATCCCGATCAGGGCGACGGCGGTACTCCCGAGAATCCCGAGAATCCCGAGAACCCCGAGAATCCCGAGAATCCCGAGAATCCCGAGAATCCCGACCAGGGCGGCGATGAGGGTGACAACGCTCCCTCCTCTCCCACGCTTTCCACTGACGACGCAATGAATGCCTTCGGCAACCTTTACGATAACAGCGACCCCACCTTCAATGACGTGAACAGAGAGCTGTTCGTTGGTATGGTATCCGGCTTCTTCGGTTCTTCAAACAGCGGCTCGGGTAACACTCCCGAGGAGCCCGAGGAGCCCGATGACAGCAATATCTATGACGATAACTTCAGCACCGACTTCAACCCCGACGAATTCGAGCCCGAGGATGAGCCCGAGGACGAGGGCGGCGCAACCGAGCTTGAGGACGTTATCGTTGATATAGCAGGTACCTACTACGAGAATCTTCAGAACGAGATCCAGAACAATCAGCAGGCTAACCAGGGCGGAACCGCCGAGGAGCAGCAGGCTGCGAGAGACGAGTTCGTTCAGAAGGAGGCGGAGGCGTTTGCGGGCCTTATCAACGTGGTAACCAAGCCTGAGGAGACCTCCGACGAGGATCTTGTTCAGTCTGTTGACGCAGTGCTTAACTCTAACGTATGTCTTGGTACCGTTACCGACTCTATCGGCGGCAACGAGGAGCTTAACCGGACCGTACAGGATGCTACCGCAAACATTAACGAGGAGACCAAGGCAGAGATCGAGAACAAGATCAATGCGGCTCTTGAGGCAAATCCCGAGAAGGAGCAGCAGTACAACGACCTTGCAAACCTCTTCGGCATCACTCTCGGCGGCGCGCAGGCACCCGAGATCCCCGGTGACGTTGAGATCCCCGGTGATGGCGAGCTTCCCGAGGGCTTCAATCCCGAGGATTACGTATAATTTCCCGATATTTCAAATGCGGTCGAGTAAAATCGGCCGCATTTTTTCGCAATTACTCGGCTTTTCCTTGACAAAAAGCGGTTAAAATAGTAAAATATAGCTAGAAAAAATAACGGGAGAAAAAAATATGAACTTTATCTTTGATCTTTACGGCACTCTCGTAGACGTCTGGACCGACGAGGACAGAGAGGAGCTTTGGGAGGGTGTCGCATCCCTTCTCGGCGACGGCGAGGAGAGGGCGGATGCGGTGAAGCTTGAATATAAAAAGCGCTGTCACAGAGCCAAGATGGGCGAATATCACGAGATAGATCTCTTAAAGGTTTTTGAGGATATGCTAGAGGCTCGCTCGGTGAACAAAAGCGTGGCGCAGCCTCTTGCCTCGGAGTTCCGCAGGCTCTCTATGGTAAGGCTCTCCCGCTTTGACGGTGTTTACGAAATGCTCTCCGAGCTTAAGTCGGCAGGGGGCAGGGTATACCTCCTTTCCAACGCCCAGAGCTGCTTTACCCTTGAGGAGCTTCGCGCCACCGGTCTATACGACCTCTTTAACGGCATAATCATCTCCTCCGACGTAGGTGTGAAAAAGCCCTCCGAGGAGATCTTCCGCATAGCCTTCGACCGCTTCTCCATAACCCCCGAGGATTCTATCTACGTGGGCAACGATATGCGTGACGATATTCTGGGCGCCTGCAGGGTAGGGATGAAGACTCTTTATATCCACACCGAGCAGTCGGGCAGCTATGAGGGACTTGATATTCCCTCGCCCACCTACACCGTGGAGAACCACAGAGAGATGAGGGATATTCTGCTCTCGCTTATTAAGTAAAGAGCCCCCCTTGACAAAGTCCTGTTAAAATGTTAAAATAATAGGTAGTATTTTCTTTTGAAAGGATATAGATCCAAATGGAAAGAGATCAGATATATAACTTTTCCGCAAGCCCTTCAATGCTGCCTCTCGAGGTGCTTGAGCAAGCCCAGGCGGAGATGATTTCCTATAGAGATACAGGTCTTTCTGTTCTTGAGCTTGAGAGACGCTCGCCCGAGTATCTTGAGATACTCCGTGAGGCAGAGGAGTCGCTTCGTCGGCTGATGAACATTCCCGCAAACTATAAGATACTCTTCCTTCAGGGCGACGTATCGGCGCAGCATGCGGCTATCCCTATGAACCTGCTCTCCTCTCATCAGTGCGCAGACTATATCGTGTCGGGTCAGCTCTCAAAGAGAGCCTGCGACGAGGCAAAGAAGTACGGTGATATCGTTATCGCCGCATCCTCGGGCGGATCCTCTCCCCCTTATGCCACCGTTCCCATTACAAAGAGCAGCGACTTCCGTCCCGACGCAGACTACGTGCATATCTGCTACAATAACCCTATCTACGGCACTAAATTTTATCACATTCCCGAGACGGGAAATATTCCTCTCGTCTGCGATATGACCTCCTGCTTCTGCTCCGAGCCTATTGATATTACCAAGTTCGGACTTGTGTATGCGGATGCGGCGATCAACCTGTGCTCCCGTGGTATGACGGTGGTTATCGTGCGTAACGACCTTATCGGCTCTGCCCGTAAGGATACCCCCTCCACCCTTGACTATAAGCATTTGGTTGAGGCAGGTCTCTCGGGCAACACCGCTCCTATATGGAACGTCTATATTGCAAAGCTGGTGTTAGGATGGATGCTCTCGGTAGGCGGTCTTGAGGAGATGAAGCGCCGCAATGAGAAAAAGGCAAGCCTTATCTACGATTTTCTTGACGGCTCGGGACAGTCCTACTACACCTCTCCCGTGGACAAAAAATGCCGCAGTATGATGAACGTGGCATTTGTGATCGGCGACGGCGAGCTGGATAAAAAATTTATAAGCGAGGCAGAGGCAGAGGGTCTTATCAACCTTGAAGCCGACGTAAGTGTAGGCGGAATGTGCGCTTCACTTTACAATTCGATGCCTTACGAGGGCGCAGAGCGCCTTGTTGAGTTTATGAAGGAGTTTATGAAGAATAATCCAAAACTCCAGAGATAACTCTACGGAATGTCATATTTGGCAAGTAGCCATAAGGTAGTCGAACCAACAAGGTTTTAAAAGATAGATTTCTCCCTACTCATCGCTGGATTTTTCTTAAATATCCGCATATTCCTCAAAAAAATCGGCTTGATTATGAAAAAATCTATTCTTTTAAAACTGCTTCGCACCATACGGCAAATAAATTTTTGATGGATTTTTTAGGATTTTGACGCAGTCAAGTGCGGACTTTACAAGGCGAAAGCCTTAAAAAGACGCTAAAATTTATCGCCGTAGGGCTTATGGGTTTGACTACCTTACGGCTACCGCCCTTCGCCTGACTCTCGATGTTTAGCCTTCCCTGTTGGGGAAGGGGGACCAACGAAGTTGGTGGATGAGGTCACCTTCGGCGGCGAAAAACGCTTCTTGCCTAAATCTGCCTATCCCGTAGATGTGCGCCTTTGAATGATTTTTTAGGATGTCATATTTGGCAACACCACGCATCTTTCATCAAAACATTTCAAAAATAAAGACCTGTCTTACGGCAGGTCTTTTTGCTTTTCGTATTGACTTTTTATTTGTGCGGTGGTATAATAAGATGAAATAATATGAGAAAAACGAAAAAAGGACTAATAGATGTACTACATTACACTTGATTTAGAGTGGAATCAGGCCTATGCGCAAAAGGCTCTTGCAGTACAGCGCCGACTTGCCTGCCGTCTTCGTGGCGAGGTAATTCAGATCGGCGCAGTCAAGATGGACTCACGAATGAACATCTGCGGCTCTTATCAGATCATTGTAAAGCCACAGCATTTCAAAAAGCTCCATCGCCACGTCTCCGAGCTTACCGGCATTACCCAGGCACAGATGGATATGGGTACGCCTCTGCCCGAGGCAGCCGAGAGGTTTAAGAAGTGGTGCGGCAAGGACTTCTGCTTTCTCACCTGGGGCCCCGACGATATTCCTATGCTGAAGGAGAACTTCAACGTTCACGGATTGCAGTCGGGCTGGCTTGACAGGGTCTATGACCTGCAGGTGATCTTCGGCAGACAGACCGACGATTCCTCAAAGCAGCGCTCGCTTGAATATGCTATGGACCACTTCGGTCTAGAACAGCATCTGCCTGCCCACGATGCGCTGAACGACGCTTATTTTACCGCCCTTGTGGCAAGGGAGCTTAACGTCCCCGAGGGAGTTAAGACCTACTCATCCGTCCGTGGCGAGTTCCTTGAGGACTCGGTTATCGGTGATGCCGATGCAGGCGGCGACGGATACGTTACCATTTCCGAGATGCTTGACGATCCTCTCGTCAAGACTCCCCTCTGTCCTCTCTGCAAGAAGGAGATGCGCCAGGAGAACAAGCTCCTCCACTCCAAGGGACAGAAATACAGCATACACTTCGCCTGCAGGAAGCATGGCGATATGCTTCTCTCTCTTAAATTACATAGAAACTTTAACGACACCTGGCGTGCAAGACGCACCGTAAGACAGGCAGACGAGACCGCCCTTTCGGAATACAGAGAGGGACTTGAGAAGGCGAGCATTCGCCATAAGACGCTTAAGAGAAGAAAGCCTAAGGCAAAAAGACGCGCCGAGCCTGCGTCCAAATAAAAAAAGAACCGCTACCGACTAAATGTCAACCGTAGCGGCTCTTTTTTTGCCCTTCTGGCAAAACTCAAAATGCGGAATTAGCCTTCCCCAAGATAGGGGAAGGGGGACCAACGAAGTTGGTGGATGAGGATGACCCTTGCCAAAGGCTCCCTTGTGTAAAGGGAGCTGTCACCGAAGGGGACTGAGGGATTGTACCTTGCAAGCAAATGAGAAAATAAGAGAAAACAATCCCTCCGCCTCGTTTCTCGGCACCTCCCTTTGCACAAGGGAGGCTTTGATTGGACCTTCGCTCCGTTGGTACAGTCTTCGAGAAAACTAAATACCGCTCAGGATGACAGTGCCGTAGATACACTTAATGTCACACCAACTTTGCGCTTTGCACTCAGACTTGATCAGCTATTATTTCTTTTCAGCTCCGCCCTTTTTTCTATCCACCACACGCAGAACGATAGCGGCGCCAAGGCAAACCGCCGTCACAATGGCAAAGGAGATCCAATCCACCTCTGCAAGACCCGAGAGGATAAAATCACCCGTTTCGGCATCCTGAATCTTGGAGAATACAAGCACGGTATCCACGATAATAGCCGCAAAGAGAGCAAGACCCGAGAGCAGCTTCAGAAGATCGATATTTCCGTCCGAGCTTACACGCTTTGCTCTTGTGGGCACATCCTTTGAGAAGTCGATCGCCGAGCAGATATAGTATGTTGTAGCCACCAGAACGATAGTCTCGGGGATCATATAGGTCGCATTATAGCCGAAGGAGTAGGCGAGAACAGCGCCGCTTGGGATCTCGAATGCCGCCCAGGCGGTAAATCCGGATACCACGTGGCAGATATATCGTATAGTAGAAGCTATAAGCGCGCCAAGGGTCATCGCCTGACGGTAGTCCATTTTCTTGCGGAAGAAGCCGGTGATACCGAAGGCAGAGTAGGCTACCACGTAGTCAAGGAGCGCAAGCACCAGGATAGAGTACCAGGTGGTAAGGGGCAGGTAGGAGAAGTTCTCAAGACCCAGCATCAGCTGGATCACCGAGGCGGTGAGAGCCGCGCCCATACCGAACCTTGGACCGTGGCGGTAGGCATAAATAACGATAGGCAGCATCTGCGCAAAGGTTACCGAGCCGCCGTAGGGCATATCGATAAGCTTCAGCATTGCCAGAACTGTGGAGAGGGCGATCATAATACCCGCCTCGCACAGCGCGAGAGTGTTTTTCTTCATTTTATTTTCCTCCTAGCAGGCCAAATGAAGCGAGGCCAAAAAAATACCGCACAGGAATAACATCCGTGCGGTAAATTTAGCTATATATAGCAATCCATTCTTCCTACGACGGCATTATCCGTATCCGGCATTTCTGTACCCGGTATCTCTGT
>CAZUJY010000076.1:0-601 GCA_964620565.1 uncultured Ruminococcus sp.
CGAAATTCCTCGACCGCCGCATAGCCGAATACCGTGGTATTGCAGCTCTCCTCTCTCACGCAGAGGGAGGCATAGAGCGATCGCTGTCCTATGGCGGCAGGCTTTGGCAGAGCTTTGAGGACGAGGCCCTTGAGAGATGCGGACTTCTGTCATTACTCCGTGAGGGCAAGGGGCTTTCGGCGGCGTTTGGTGAGTGCATGGATAGGCTTGCCCTCTCAAAAGAGGCAAAGGGGCGCATAGCCGAGGAATTTTCCGCCCTTGGCAAAGGGTATATGAGCGGCGAGATCGCTACGCTTTCCGCCCTGCGCCGAAAAATCGAGGAGGAGCTTTCCGTCCTGCAGACCGAGGCGGAGAAAAGCAAGAAGGTGGCCAGAGCGCTTTTAATTGGCGGAGCGCTTGCGCTGGGGGTGATGATAATATGAATTCGGAATTCGGAATTCGAAATTCGAAATTCGAAATGGACTCATTCTGCAGGGCAATTTGTAAAAATTGGAATTCGGAATTCGAAATTGATTCACTTCGCAACGAAACCATTGGTCGTCCGAATGCAAATTTATAGGTGAAATATGGATGTTGATTTAATATTAAAGGTAGCAGGTGA
>CAZUJY010000076.1:701-8965 GCA_964620565.1 uncultured Ruminococcus sp.
GCAGACAAAAACGGTTAATAATCGTTTTTGTCGTAGCGAATGCGCAGAAACAAGGAGCAATAGAAGCCGAGTGTGTCGAGGCGAGTAGTGCGACTATGTTTCAAGAGTTGGAGCAGACAAAAACGGTTAATAATCGTTTTTGTCGTAGCGAATGCGCAGAAACAAGGTGAGCAAAAGGAAAATAGTTAATAACCATTTTCCTTGAAGCGAAGTCTCACGTTGCGAGCAAAGCAAACAAGGCTTGCCTTGTGAAGCTGTGCGACACAAAAGTAGACGGGTAAAATCCAAGCCGAGTGTATCGAGGCGAGTAGTGCGACTATGTTTCAAGAGTTGGAGCAGAATGCGCATACCGCTTGCGGTATATTGCCAAGTGAGGAGATGGTATTAATTAGTAGTACAGAAAGTGTAATTCCCGCTTATATTTCCCCGAGCGGCAAACTATGTTTCAAGAGTTGGAGCAAAGCGCAGAGCGCAGAGTTGTAGGTGAAAGATGGATGTAGATCTTATATTGAAAGTCGCCGGAATATCCCTAATCATCGCCGTTGTTTGTCAGATAATGTCAAAGACGGGGAAGGAGGATCTGTCGGCTATGGTGTCACTGACAGGCACCGTTATAATTTTATTACTGATCGCCGAGCGGATAGGTCAGCTTATCAGCACTCTGCGAGGGGTGTTCGGTATATGATGCTGCGCATCTGCGCCGTCGCCCTGATATGCGCTCTGCTCTGCGCCTGCCTTGACGGGCTGGGCTTTAAATCAAAGGGGCTTTTTGCCACCCTTTCTGCTCTGATCCTCTTCGCCTTTCTCGGTGAGAGCCTGTCGGAGCTGTTTTCGGGTGTTTTAGGGCTTGCAAAGCGGACAGGCATAACCGATGCCGCCACCTGCTCCCTCCGTGTCATCGGTCTTGGCTACATATACGGCATAACCTCGGATATATGCGACTCCCTCGGTGAGCGTGCTGTTGCGGGGGCGGTGACTGCCGTTGGCAGAATACAGATATTTTTGGTTTCCTACCCCTATTTTGAGAAGATAATCAATCTCGGTCTGGAGCTGATAAAATGAAAAAAGCTCTTATTTTGCTAACTATAATTGTCATTTTATCTATTTTTACCCTATCTGCATCGGCTGACGACGGGATTGACGGCTATATTTCTGATTTTGAAGGTATACTTCCCGAGGGATTTGAGGGAGTTAGCGAGGACACCGACGGACTGATAGAGCGTGCGGATATAAGGTCGCTCTTCACCGAGATAATTACGGTGATCGCCGACGGCGGCGGTGAGGTGATGAGCTTCTTTTTAAGGCTCCTCGGCTCTTGTATTTTACTCTGTGCGGCAGGGCTTGTGCAGGAAAGGTTTGCAAGGCAGACCGAGGCGGCGGTGGGGATAATCTGCTCGCTTTTGGTTTTTGACTCACTCGGCTCGCTTTTCGTCACCGTGGAGCAGGCGCTTCGGCAGATAAGCGACTTTTTCTCGGCGCTCATACCCCTTGCGGTAGGCATAACCGCACTCGGCGGCAGTACGGCGACCGCAGGCGTGCAGGCATCGGGAATGTATACCGCTCTCTCGGTGGTTGGTAACGTGGGGACAAGGCTCTTTCTCGGAATATCCGCCTTCGGACTCGCTATGGGGCTTCTTTCGGCTCTCGGAAACGAGGGTATATCCTCGGTATCAAAGGGTGTAAAGGAGCTTTTTACAAAAATTACAGGCATTTTTACCGCTCTTCTTACCGCCGCCTATTCCTTGCAGACCATAATCTCCTCTGCCGCTGACAGCGCCGCTATGCGTGCCACGAAATACGCTGCATCAGGCCTTATTCCCATAGTCGGCACCACCGTCGCAGGCGCCATATCCACCCTGGCGGCAGGTCTGTCTTATGCCAAGGGAGTGATCGGTGGCGGTGGAATTATCGTTATAATCTATATGGCTCTTGCGCCGCTGACGCTGATGCTGCTCTATCGTCTTGCGCTGTCGGTGGTGATAATTTTCGCCTCCTTCACCCGCTCGGGCGGCGCGGCAAGGATCTTCACGTCCTACAGATTTGCTCTCGATATGACTATCACCGTCTATTCACTCTCGGCGCTTGTCTACCTTTTTCTGATAATCGTTTTCGTCATAAGGGTAGACCTTATCTGACGCCCTTATTAATTAATGAAAGGAGTTGATTTCTTGACCGAATATGCGCTTGCCGTTTTCGGCATCTGCTGTGTGGTTGGCGTTCTGTCGCTGATAACCTACGGCTCGGGAAGGGCAGAGGCTATCTCCCTTGGAATAATAACCCTCTTTATTATCGCATCCCCCATAGCCGAGGCGGTGGGGCAGGCAGATCCTGACGGCTGGCTTGAATTTGAGGACACACCAAAGCTTGATATTGAATCGGGCTACGGCGAGTACCTGGAGGATGCCTTTGCCGAGGGAATATGCTCTGCCGTGGCGGAGAAATTCGACCTTAATAAAGAGGATATAGGTGTAAGGCTCTACGGCTTTGACGAAAAGACAATGACCGCCGAGAGAGCTCGTGTGATCCTGTCGGGCAGGGCGGCTCTTGCCGACAGCAAGGCGGTCTTAAGGTATCTCGGTGAGCTTTCGGTAGGGGAGTGCAGTGTTGAAATTGATATCGGATAAGGGATTTATAGATTTTTTAAAGGATAAGGGCCGCTCGGCGAAGCTCCTTGGACTTCTGCTGCTGGGAGCAATACTTATTCTCCTCTCGCTGACGGGCGTTGGGAGTAAGACCGAGACTACTCTTACAGAGGAGGAAAGGGTAGCCGAGATGTGTGCGCAGATGGAGGGCGTGGGTCAGTGTAGGGTGATGATGACCTATCGGTCCGACGGACAGGTCTACGGCGTGCTTGTGCTTTGCGAAGGCGCAGAGTCGCCTGCCTGCCGTGAGAGGATAACCTCGCTCTTCTGCTCGCTCTACGGCATCGGCGCTCACCGTGTGGAAATTCAGCAGCTGGTGAATTAATTTTTATGTGAAAGTTATATTCAAAAATACCGATGCATAGTATTAACCAAGTAACAAATTTTAAGGAGAAAACATACAATGAAATTCGAAAAAATCAAAAACTTCTTCAAGACCCGCACAGCAAAAAGCATCGTAGTTGCCTCCGCCGCCCTGCTTATAGGCCTGGCAGTGTATCTGAACTATCAGTGGTTTTATGATCCCGCAGGCTCCCTCGGCTACGGTGACAACAATATGCAGGACAACAATTCGGGCAGCTCCTCCGCATCGGGCGACGCTACCGACGAGCAGGATTACTTCACCTCCACCGCCCTCGACCGCAAGGAAGCACGTGACGAGGCTCTCGACGTTCTTAAGATGGTGACCGAGAGCAATGAGGCAACCGAGGAGGCAAAGGCAGAGGCGCAACAGAAGATCTCCAAGATCGCCGTTGACATTCAGAACGAGGCAAACATCGAGACTCTCGTAAAGGCAAAGGGCTTTGAGGAATGCGTGGCAATAATCTCCGACAATGCGGTAAGCGTAATTGTTTCCGCAGAGTCTCTCCAAGCCGCAGAAGCTGCTCAAATTCTAACTATTGTTTACGAAACCACGGGAATAAGTCCTGAGAATATAAGCATTATTAATAAAACTTAAGATAAGCGGGTGTGTCAAAGATATTAACAATACATCAAACAAAAAAATCGGCAGATCTGTCTGCCGATTTTTTATTAACTTTGCACTCTGCAATTAAAACGCTCTGCGTTTTAATCCACGTCCTCGACAACCGTCTCGGGAATCTGGTCAAGCACCTCGGGGTGATTTAAGTAACGCATCATCTGCTTGAAGGCGGAGGCGTAGTAGAAGCCGTCGCAAATACGCTCGTCGGTTACAACTCTGAAGGTTACGAAGTGATGATTTTCCTTCTCGCCCTCAAGGTTGGTCACTTCCTTGGTGAACATCTTGCCATAGGATACGAAGATGGGAAGATGACCGAAGTCGTAAAGGTGGTGATAAATTGCGTGAATACCAAGCGAGCCCATAGAAGTAATGATCATAGAGCCGTGGAAGGGGCTGATCTTTGCCAGCGACTTGGGCATCAGACCGAAGTAGTCAAGGCCTCTTAAGGCGGCAATAGCGCCTCGGAGCACAAGACCGGGCAGCTTTACAAGCTTGCCGACGATGGACTCAAAATCGCCGTCCTCGTTCTTTGCCTCGATTACGGTTCTCTGGAATTTCTTATATACGTTGTAAATGTTATCTCTGGGGTCAAATTCAACCTTGATGCAGGTGTCGGGAGACTCGAGCGACATATCCTTTTTGATAGTCATAAGACACTCGATCTTGTTTCTGCTGAAAATCTTCTGTCCTGCAATAAAGCGGTGAATACCGGGACGCTCGCAGACAACTCTTACGTATGCCGCAAGAATAACGTGGAGAAGGCTCATATCGGTATAGCCCTCTTTTTTCTTCTCCGCAAGGTACAGCTCTGCGTTGTGAATATCGATCTCTGCCTCAAACTGATTCTGGGAGTCGGCTCTTACCTTCATAAGATAGGGCTCCAGGTAGTGCATAGGGGGGAGAGTCCTCAGCCTTCTGCCGTCATATCTGTCGCCAAGGCGTCTCTTACGAGGCTTGTAGGCGGGGGTGTCATACTCAATTATGCCCTCGTACTTTTCGGCGGCGCTAACCTTTTTTGCGGTTTCCGCTTCCTGCTTTGCGTCTGCCTTTTCCTTGATTTTATGGCTCATTGTAGGGTCTCCATTCATATTTTAGAGTCGGGTTATTTTAGCACATTATTCACGATTTGTCAATAATTCTTGCTGATTTTGTCCTTTTGTCAAATATTTCTTACCGGTTTTTTATAGTTGATTTTAACCTTGGCGGCACTTTTCACCGTTTTTTATTGGTGGAATATACTAAATAGAGGCTAAAATTTTTGTGCAAAAGCGATATGTGAGGCTGATATATCAGCGATTTCTACAAAAAACGCCACCTATTTTTATAGAAAACGTAAAAATGCCATTGACACACCCCCTCACCTGTGCTAAAATATATTAGAAATTGAAAGAAAGCAAGGTTTTGATAAAATGCAAAAGCTTAAGGTTGGTATTATCGGCGCTACCGGTATGGTAGGCCAGAGATTTATAATGCTTCTTAACGATCACCCCTATTTTGAGATCAATGCCCTTGTGGCAAGCCCTCGCTCCGCAGGACAGAAATACGGCAAGGCGGTGCTTGGCAGATGGAAGATGCAGTCTGCTTGCCCCGAGAGGATTCTCAATATGGAGGTAATTTCCTCTGACGATATTGAGAGAGTAAAGTCGCTCTGTGACTTCGTATTCTGCGCAGTATCTATGTCCAAGGACGAGACCCGTGCGCTTGAAGAGAGATATGCCAGAGCTGAGATCCCCGTTGTGTCCAACAACTCGGCTAACAGATGGACTCCCGACGTTCCTATGGTAATTCCCGAGATCAACGACTCTCACCTTCAGGTTATAGAGGCGCAGAGAAAGCGCCTTGGCACCAAGCGTGGTTTTATCGCGGTTAAGCCCAACTGCTCTATTCAGTCCTACGTGCCTCTCCTTACTCCTCTTATGAAGTTTGGCATTAAGGAGGTCGTTGCCACCACCTATCAGGCTATCAGCGGCGCAGGCAAGACCTTTAACGAATGGCCCGAGATGGTGGATAACCTTATTCCCTTTATCGGCGGCGAGGAGGAGAAGAGCGAGCGTGAGCCCCTTCGTGTATGGGGAAGCGTTGAGGGCGGCGAGATAGTTCCCGCAGCCTCTCCCGTGATCACCACCCAGTGCCTTCGTGTTCCCGTAACCGACGGTCACACCGCAGCGGTGTTCGTAAGATTTGAGAACAAGCCCACCAAGGAGGAGATCCTTGAGGCATGGAAAAATTACAAGGGCAAGCCCCAGATCCTTGAGCTGCCCTCTGCTCCGGAGCAGTTTATCACCTACTTTGAGGAGGACAATCGCCCTCAGGCAAGGCTTGACCGTGACCTCTACGGCGGTATGGGTGTTAGCGCAGGCAGACTTCGTGAGGACACCCTCTACGACTACAAGTTCGTAGGCCTCTCTCACAACACCCTTCGTGGTGCGGCAGGCGGCGCAGTGCTTATCGCCGAGCTGCTTTACAGAGAGGGATATTTTAATTAAGCTCAAAGCCCGTAGGGGAGGGGCATCCTCCCGAGCGAAGAATACGGAATTTGGAATTGATTTTAAACAATTATAAAACAAAGGACGGAAAAAAATGAAAGCGTTAAAGATTTTTGGCATTTCGCTTGCGGCAATCGTTTTACTCGTCGCAATAATCGGCGGCATCGCTATCAACAGCCTTGTCAATCCCACCCCCCTCGTCAGCGGCAGCGGAGAAACCAGAATAGTCTGCGTCGGTGACAGCATTACCTACGCGCAGGGAGTTTTCGGCTCGAGAAGAACCGACAGCTTTACCGCTATTCTCTCCACTCTGGTACAGGATTCTACGGTGGTGAATTACGGTCTGCCCAACCGAACTCTGCTCTCTACGGGCAATTACCCCTATATTAATACGGAATTTTATCAAAAATCTCTTGCAGAGGATGCCGACGTGGTTATCTTTATGCTGGGCTCTAACGACTCTAAGGGAATAAACTGGAACGCAGAGCTTTTTGCCGAAGAGTACGAGGCTATGGTAAGATCCTATATTGAGATGGATTCTCAGCCTACCGTTTACGTTATGCGTCCGCCAAGGCTTTATCGCGAGGTGGTTGACGAGAGCGACGGAAACAACGATATCATCAAGGGCGAGATGACCGACATTATCAATGCGGTTGCGGAGAAGCTTGACGTTGAGGTCATTGACCTTTACAGCCTTACCGACGGACATCCCGAGTGGTACTCCGACGGCGCGCACCCCACCGCCGAGGGCAACAGAGCCATTGCCGAGGAGATCGCAAAGCATTTAGTACATTAAAAATATATAGCGGCGGGCATTTTGTCCGTCGCTTTTTGCCACGTAAGCTGTTGCGGTTTGTATGTGACTAAGTCACTAAAAAATATATTGATTTTTCAAAAAATGTGTGTTATAATTTTCTCGTAAGGTTAAGACTTACCTTGATAATGAAAAAATAAAACACATATAAAGGAGATTTCAGAATGAATCTTAAGGGATCCAAAACAGAACAGAATCTTATGACTGCCTTCGCAGGCGAATCTCAGGCAAGAAACAAGTACACCTACTTTGCATCCGTAGCAAAGAAGGAGGGCTATGAGCAGATCGCGGCTATCTTCCTTGAGACCGCAGAGAACGAGAAGGAGCACGCAAAGCTCTGGTTCAAGGCGCTCGGCGGCCTTGGCGACACCGCGGCTAACCTTCTTGCAGCGGCAGAGGGCGAGAACTACGAGTGGACCGATATGTACGACACCTTCGCAAAGGAAGCTGAGGAAGAGGGCTTCACCGAGCTGGCAGCTAAGTTCAGAGGCGTTGCAGCTATTGAGAAGACCCACGAGGAGAGATACCGCGCACTGCTCAAGAACGTTGAGAGCCTGCAGGTATTTGAGAAGAGCGGCGTAACTGTTTGGGAGTGCCGTAACTGCGGACACGTAGTAGTGGGCTTAAAGGCTCCTGAAGTATGTCCTGTATGTAATCATCCCCAGGCTTACTTCGAAGTGAGAAAAGAGAACTACTAATAATTAAATTTTGAAGGTAAAATAAGTAGGGCGTCCAAAGCGGACGCCCTGTTTTATTCCTCGTATTCCTCTTGCACTGTGGTGCGGACCATGATGCCATTGACCTCCACGTTGCTTCCCAGCTCGATCACAAGGCACTCTCTGCCATTGATGTTTCTGGTCTCAATCAGGTCGGTGCGCTCAGGATTGACCTTGATCACTACGTCAGGGGTCTTGACCTCCAGTGTGCGAGTGTTCACCACATTGTTGACAAAGAGGGCGGTGTGTTCACCGGCAGTGGTATCGTAATGACGATCAAAGGCCTCCATTTTGTCGTTAGCCACGCCGCTGCTGGCGAAGATGGTCTTCACTTCGTTTTTATCCAGCACCAGAGGTTCCGGATCTTCTTTGTGTTCCTGTACCATCTCGTTGATCTTCTCGTGGATATTGATAACAGTCTCAATATCGCAGGTCTCGCCAAGGGTCTCCTCGATCAGAGCGTGGAAGGTCTCCTTCTGGCCGCCGGCAGACAGAGGCATGGAACAGCCCAGAAGCTGCTCTGCAAAGGGCTCTTTTAAGTCCTCTGCATCCTTGGAATAGTAAAGGGTACTGTGCAGGTCGGCGCCCCGGTCATTGAAGGCGGGGAAGAGGAAGCCTGTCTCA
>CAZUJY010000077.1:0-8963 GCA_964620565.1 uncultured Ruminococcus sp.
CTACCTACACCGAGCTTTGGGATAAGGCTTCCGGTAACTACACCAACTATGCACGTATGTACCTCGGTTCTACTCTTTCCTTCGTAAAGAGCCAGGCATTCGAGTATCAGTGCACTCACGAGGTTGGTAAGGAAGGCGCAGGCAACATCTCTAATGCTATCGGTCTTGGTCTTATCAAGCATCCCGAGCTTGCAGTAACCGATAACCCCTGGTACTCCATCATTCCTACCACTCTTCCCAACACCAAGGCAGAGAACGACACCATCAACACCTTCACCAACCTTGGTTCCAGTGGTAAGTTCTCCTCCGCTAAGGGCGGCGAGAACCTCTTCGTTGACATCATCGCTGGCGGTTACACAGGCGAAGGTCTTGGCTCCGCTGCAGAAGTAGTTAACACCGTTTCCAATACTTGGAGCGGCGAGATCTACCTTACTCTTAAGCAGGACGCTTACGACAGACTTATCGAGTACTACGAGACTCTCGGTGAGTAATTTATAGTTACTATATTTAGTAATAATACTTATTTAGCATAAACTCTACGTGGCAGGGGAGCATCGCTCCCCTCGCCACAAACAAAAAACGCCTGTTGCCGGCGTTAGGGCAATAATTTTCAGCCAACAAGGCATAACGGAGACAGACCATGTATAAAAAGCAAATGACTCTCCAGCGTATAACAAGCTACCTTCTGCTCGCAGCAGCAGCACTTGTTTTCGTTTATTCTCTCGGTTTTATGACCGACCTTTATGATAGCTTATATCTTATCTCTACCTATAAAGAAGGTCACAGAAACTATGTAGAGGGAGCTGACATCTATCTTACGATACAGCCCTTCAACAGACAGCTTACCGCAGCGGGAATTGTGCTTATTCTCTCCGCTGTTTCTCTGTTCGTGTTCAGATCCCACGACAGAAGAAAATATTACGTAGCTAACTATATTACTATTGGTATTAACACCCTGCTTAACTTCCTTGTTTGCGCATGGGCGCTTATCAATGTATTTGCATATAAAGCTCAGTTCCTTACCATTAACTTTGAAAGACTCTTCGAGGTGGCAAAGAAGTACGGACAAAATGCGACCGACTCTACCTTCTGGTTCGATGCGGCAGGCTTCGTATTCGGCTTCCTTGCGCTTGTAACAATACTTAATATTGTTAACCTCGTTATTAAGATAGTTGTTATGAACTCCGAGCGCAAGCTCGTAAATGAAGGAAAGGAGGTATGAAGCAGTGACTAACGATATCAATACCGAAAGAGATGTAAGGCTTATTGCCAAGGACAGAATGCGCTTTACCAAGAACAGCCTGTCCAGCACCTTCTGCTATATTGCTATTCTCTTTAACGTTCTCTACTTTGCAAACATCTATTCCTCTGACGTGGGTAATTACTATTACTCCATCACCATTGGATTATCCGTAGTTTACAATCTTCTCTTCCTGCTCTTCACCTTCCTCGGCTCCGAGGGAGTTAAGAATTACAGCAAGGGCTATTCCATCCTTGTTACCGTTATCGGTGTGCTTCAGATAGTACGTATCTTCTATATTCCTCTCAATGCGTTTACCACTATCATTTCTCTTAACGGTGTGGAAACCGTTGTTATGGGTCTCTTCCAGTTCCTTCTTGTAACTACCTACCTTCTTATCTCTGCAGGCTTCTGCATTGCGGCAGGCGTTATCGGTCTGGTAAGAACCATTAAACTTGAAAACTATAAGAAAGAATACGGACTTAACTAATTCCACATTGCAGCTTAAAGTCTGAAAGAAAGGCATAAAAATATGGCTTCACTTAGTTTGAAAAATCTGAACAAAATATATGACAATAACGTTCAGGCGGTATTTGATTTCAATCTTGAGATTAATGACGGCGAGCTTATTGTTCTTGTAGGTCCCTCCGGATGCGGTAAGTCCACCACTCTTCGTATGGTAGCCGGACTTGAGGATATTTCCTCCGGTCAGCTTATCATAGACGGCAAGGACGTAACTCAGATGCCTCCCAAGGACAGAGATATTGCGATGGTATTCCAGAACTATGCGCTCTATGCTCATATGACGGTATACGAGAACATGGCATTCTCTCTTACCCTTCTCCACGAGGACCGTAACGTAATTCACGAAAAGGTAATGGCAGCGGCAGAGATCCTCGGCCTTACCGATCAGCTCAACAAAAAGCCCAAGCAACTCTCCGGCGGTCAGCGTCAGCGTGTTGCGATGGGACGTGCGATAGTTCGTACACCTAAGGTATTCCTCTTTGACGAGCCCCTCTCCAACCTTGACGCAAAGCTTCGCGGAGCGACAAGACGAGAGATACTTCTCCTTCACAAGCGCCTTGGCGCAACCATGATCTACGTTACACACGACCAGACCGAGGCTCTTACTCTTGCGGACAGAATCGTTTGTATGTCTATGGGTTACGTTCAGCAGGTTGGTACTCCCCTTGAGCTTTACGATACTCCCGCAAACGTTTTCGTTGCAAGCTTTATCGGTCTTCCTCCCATGAATTTCTTCAAGGCAACGGTAAGCGGCAACTGCCTTCTCCTTGATGGCGGAGCCGAGATTCCTCTTAACGAGGAAGAAATAAGCCGTCTTTCCGCTTACAACGGCAGAGATATCACGCTCGGCGTAAGACCTGAGAATATCGTAAAGGGCAACGACGTAGAGATCAAGGTTAACAACTGTGAGAACCTTGGCCAGACTACTCTTATCCACGGTCACTTGTGCGGACATAAGATCACCGCTAAGTTCCGTGAGTGGTGTAATTATAATCCCGGAGAAAACGTAAGCGTTTCCTTCAATCATATGCACTTCTTCGACAAAGATACTACCAACGCTATCAGATAGTCACAGTCTGGGTACACGGAATTCAATCAGTAAGGAATTAATGACATGAAAATTACAAAGAAAAAGAATATATTCTTGAGATTCTTCGCTTGGCTGCGTGAGAGAATTCGTAAGTTCTTCGTTGCTCTCAAAAAGAACCCTCAGGCGGTTCCCCTCGTTGCTCTTTGCGTAGCATTCCTTGAATATTCGCTGAATCTGACCGATATTTCCAACACCACTGCAAAAATCTATGGACCTAATATGGGTCTTTGCGCATTCGTTACCATGCTCTTTATGATCCTTTCCTTCGTATGCATGCTTAACGCCTTCCCCAAGCGACAGAAGCCCAAGATCCCTATGATTATTATCATGATGGTTCTCTACGGAGTTACCATTTTTACCGACATTCACTACCTTAACTGTATCAACGATGGTCTTGCAAAGATCGGCAATTCCTTAAATGCAGCAGCAAGGGAATATATCTTCAGCGCATACAGAACCGTATCGGTACATATCGTTCTTGTTATCATTACCATCCTGTTCGTTCTTCTTGAACCCCTGTTTGCAATGCTCTTCAAGAAGATCAACACCTCTATTGAGGTTGAGAGCAGTGGAGATATCGAAAACATCGATATTGCCGAAGAGGAATAATCTCGCACAATGTCAAACAAAAAGAACAATCCTAAAAAACAGGAAGAGGTTCACAAGGATAGCTATAAGCTTAACACCGACGCCGTTGACCGATTGGTAAACGCCGATAAAAAGACCTATTCGGATCCAAAGGCGGATCCTGGTAAGAAATACCGCTCCAAGGGATTAATTGATAAGATCCCCTCTCCAATCAAGGCTTTGTTTATAAAGTTCTGGTTCAGCGGAGCGGTATGCTTCTTCATCTATTGGGGACTTGGAATGCTTATCCCGGATATTCTCGATATGATGGTGGTTCTCGGTGTGGTTATGGGTATGGTAAACGATCTTCTTGTAAACAATGCTTTTCATTTCTTTGCAGTTACTCCCGGTAGTAACAACAAATGGATGATGTTCCCTCAGCGCAAATTCTGGACGATCTTCCTTAATATAATCTACTCGACCGTAATCGTTTTCCTTGTTGCGTGGAGCTACAACATCATTAATATACTCTTCAATCTTGCATCCGGAACCGACGGTAATATATACGTAGGCGTTGAGCCTATCCTTTTCGGTATCCTCTATGTTGCTGTTGATATGCTGTTTGTCGGCGTGAAGAATCTTGCGATTACTATTATCAATGACGCTAAGGAAAAAGCTAATAAATGATTAAATTACTCTTTACTTCATCTACATCGGCCTGCTTTGAATGGCAAAATGACCTTCCCTACTATAACGATAAGGAATACACAATATTTCTGAACGGCGAGCAGGTAATTAAGGGAAATACCAATATCTTTTCCCTTTTTGATCTGCTTCCCGGAACAAAATATACCCTTACTTCTCCCGAATTTGAGGGATCCTTTGAGTTTTCGACCAAGACCGAAAGCGCAGCTGTAAACGTTCGTGACTTCGGTGCCATAGGCGACGGCAAGACCGACGATACTATGGCAGTGCAGACGGCGATCAACTGTCTGCCCCGTGGAGGAAGACTCTATTTCCCCAAGGGAACCTATCTTGTGGCGCCTCTTTGCTTAAAGAGTCATATTACGCTTGATATTCCCGAGGGCTCCTGCATTCTTGGATCGGCTGACAGAAGTAAATATCCTGTAATTCCCGGTAAGATCTCGGATATGGTAAATGGCGAGGAGCTTTTCTTCGGTACCTGGGAGGGCAATGCCGTTCCTATGCACCAGGCTCTTATCTTCGCTGAATTTGCCGAGGATATTAATATTGTAGGCAGAGGTATGATCAACGGCAACGCTCCCGAGGCGGGCTGGTGGATCAACGTTAAGGAGCAGCCTGTGGGACGTCCCAGACTTATGTTCTTTAATCGCTGTGAGGGTATTCACGTTCACGGCGTTCACGCCTGCGACGCAGCCTCCTGGCAGATGCACCCCTACTTCTCTAAGGAAGTTGACTTCCTTGATATGTTCATCTCCGCTCCCAAGAATAGCCCTAACACAGACGCCATCGACCCCGAGGCCTGTGACAGAGTTGATATTATCGGCTGTCGCTTCAGTGTTGGTGACGACTGTATTGCAGTTAAATCGGGTAAGATCGAGATTGGCAGAAAGTTTAAGACTCCCGCCAACAGATACACCGTTCGCAACTGCCTTATGGAGTTCGGTCATGGCGCAGTTACTCTCGGCAGTGAGATGGCAGGCGGCGTTACCAATCTTACCGTTAACCGTTGTGTATTCAGACAGACCGACAGAGGTCTGCGTATCAAATCCCGCCGCGGTCGTGGCAAGGATGCTGTAATCGACGGCGTAGTATTCGAAAATATTAAGATGGAGGGTGTTCTTACCCCTATCGTAATGAATATGTGGTATAACTGCTGTGATCCGGACAGAAATTCCGAGTACGTCTGGTCGAGAAAGGCTCTGCCTGTTGATGACAGAACCCCATATCTTGGCAAATTTACCTTCAGAAATATGATCTGCGAGGACTGTGAGGCGGCCGCTTGCTATTGCGACGGTCTTCCCGAGCGTCCTATTGAGGAGATCACTGTTGAAAATATCAAATTCACCTTCTCTCCCGATGCAAAGCCATCGAAGCCTGCAATGCGTGAGTTTATGGAGGACTTCTGCCGTGTTGGAATGTATTTTGATAACGTAAACAAGCTTACCGTAAACAACGTCAGCATTGACGGTGTGATCGGCGACGAGCTTATCCTTAACAATATCGGAGAGCTTGTTAAAAAATAAATCTCAGAGGATATTTTTATGCAGGGTACAAACGCCTACTTGAATATCGACAGATACATAGACCGACTTATCACCGAGTCTACTCCCGATCTTCCTATATGGAATATTGAGAGCATCAGACAGGGTAAAAAGCCTCATTGGAACTATATCGACGGTTGTATGATCACCTCTCTGCTACAGATGAGCGAGATCACCGGCGAGGACAAGTATTTTGACTTTGCCGAGAGCTTTATCGACTACTACGTGTCGGATGACGGCTCCATTCTCGGCTATGACGTGGAGAAATACAATCTTGACGATCTCAACGAGGGTCGTGTTCTCTTTGAGCTGTATCGCAGAACAGGTAAGGAAAAGTATCGCCTTGCTATTGAGAATCAAAAAAAACAGCTTGACGGTCAGCCGAGAACAAACACCGGCAACTTTTGGCACAAGCTGATATATCCCAATCAGATCTGGCTTGACGGTATATATATGGCTCAGGTCTTCAGCACGCTTTATTCTAAGGAATACGGCGGCAAGGACTACTCCGATATACTCTCACAGATCGAAAATGTAAACAAATATATGCAGGATAAGACCACAGGACTCTATTTTCACGGTCTTGACTGCTCCAAATCTATATTCTGGGCTGATAAGAAAACAGGTCTTTCCCAGAACTTCTGGCTTCGCTCTATCGGTTGGTTTACCGTTGCAATGATCGATATAATTGAGATCATCGATGACCCCGATGCGAAAAAGAGACTTGAAGTGATCTTTGCAGATCTTATCAGGTCGATCACCGCATTTCGTGACGAGAGCGGACTTTACTGGCAGGTGGTTGATAAGCCCGGTAAGGAAGGCAACTATCTTGAGACCAGCGGCTCCAGCATGATCGCCTATGCACAGCTTAAGGGTGCACGTCTCGGCGTGCTTGATCCCTCTTATGCAGAGCTTGGCAAGGCTACCTTTGACAGCATCTGCGAAAGATACCTTAAGGTAAGCGACTCGGGCGAGCTTAATCTTGGCGGCATCTGCCTTGTGGCAGGACTTGGCCCCGAGAACAATATCCGCCGTGACGGCTCATACGAATACTACATCTCCGAGCCTGTTGTTGAGAATGATGCAAAGGGCGTTGCTCCATTCATTCTCTGCTATACGGAGATACTCAGAACAAGAGGATAAAATTAATGAAGTTAATGATCCGTGCCCACGATCTTGGTGTAAAAGGCGAGAAAAACGTTGCTCTGGCTCTTAAAGAAAAGGGGCTGGATGGCGTTCAGCTTGTGGTTTACAAATGCACCGAGGACGTAAAATACGAGCAGGGCTCTATAAAAGAAGAGCGTGCCAAGGAAATTGGTAGCGCTATCCGAGATAGAGGAGCTGAAATTCCGCTTATCGGAGCATATTTCAACTGTGTTCACCCAAATACAGAGAAAATTGAGCGTGGCATTGCCGTATTCAAGGATTATCTTGACGTGGCAGAGGCCGTCGGATGTGAGACCGTAGGCTCCGAGACAGGCTCATACAATGGCGATCCCTGGATCTATCATCCTATGAACCACTCCGACGAGGCGCTTGACCGTGTCATATCCACCTTCACCGAGCTTGCGGACTATGCCGCCGAGCGTGGCAGATATATCGGTATGGAGGGCGCCTTCGGACACGTGTGTTACACTCCCGAGAGACTGCTTGAAGCTGTAACACGTATCGGCAGAGATAATATCCGCATCATATTTGATCTTTATAACTACCTTGATATTTCAAATGTAGACACAGCTTATGATATTCTCGACCGTGGACTTCGTCTGTTCGGCAGGAATATATTGCTGTTCCACATAAAGGATTTCGTAATAGCCGACGGCAAGCTGAAGCAATGCGGTGTCGGTCACGGAATTCTTGATTATGATTTGATTTTAAGAAAAATTTACACACATAACCCCGACGCAATTCTCGTTCTCGAGGGTACGACGGGTGAGGATATTGAATACGCAGTATCCTTCCTACGCACAAAAATAAACGAAATTAATCAACCGGAAAGGAATGATTAAACATGGCATACATTTCACTTAGAGAGATCAACAAAATTTATCCCAACGGATTCCACGCTGTTCACGATTTCAATCTTGATATCGAGCAGGGCGAGTTCATCTGTCTGGTAGGACCCTCCGGCTGCGGTAAGTCTACTACCCTGCGTATGATCGCAGGTCTTGAGAATATCAGCAAGGGTGATTTCCTTATCGACGGAGTTCGTGCTAACGAAATGGGACCCAGAGAGCGTGAGATTGCGATGGTATTCCAGAGCTATGCTCTTTACCCTCATATGTCTGTTTATGACAACCTTGCCTTTGGTCTTACTCTTCAGGGCGTTGACGAGGACGTTATCGAGGAAAGAGTTAATAATATCGCAAAGATCCTCGGCCTTACCGACTATCTTGACAGAAAGCCGAGAGCTCTTTCCGGCGGTCAGCGTCAGCGTGTTGCCGTAGGACGTGCGATCATTCGTAAGGTTGGTATCTTCCTTATGGACGAACCTCTTTCCAACCTTGATGCAAAGCAGAGAGTTACTATGAGATCGGAGATCACCGATATTCACAGAAAGGTTGGCTCTACCACCATCTACGTAACTCACGACCAGACCGAAGCTATGACCATGGCTGACAGAATCGTCGTTATGAAGGACGGTTATATTCAGCAGGTTGGTACTCCCTATGAGCTCTACTTCAATCCTGTAAATATGTTCGTTGCAGGCTTCATTGGTGAGCCTCCCATGAACTTTGTTCGCTCCGACGTTGACAGCAGCGGCAGCATTTCTGTTCTCGGCAGCGACGTAAAGCTCTCCCACATCATCCCCGAGGAAAAGGCTATCGATTATATCGGCAAGCCTGTTGCTCTCGGATTCCGTCCCGAGGGTATCGTTCTTGGCGCACAGGAGGATTCCTACGTATTTGAGGCTACCGTTGATCTTACCGAGCTTCTCGGTGATAACACCAACGTATACGTAACCGCAGGCGATACGACCCTTATCCTTAAGGTCGATCCCCATGACACTCCCGCGCTTGACACAAGGATTACCTTCTCCGTTCCCTATGCTAACGCTTATCTCTTCGACGGAGAGACCGAGTTTGTTATTGAGAAGAAGTAATTTACATAAAGAGGCTGTCACATTTGACGAGAACGAAAAAAACCGAAAAGGATATGAAAAAACCTTAACCGAACAAAAATTGAAAATTAGACAGTAAAAGGTTGAAATTCTGCGAATTTCTTCGGTTTTTTATGGATTTTTTTCTACCGCCGTTTGCTTCCTCTCGCCGTAGTTAGCCTTCCCTATTGGGGT
>CAZUJY010000078.1:0-314 GCA_964620565.1 uncultured Ruminococcus sp.
CGATGCTCGCACTTAGCGGTGCTTTTCAAATTCTCCGCTAAGAACCTCAACCTATCCAAAGGGGAGCTTTTTTAGTTCAGAGTTCAGAGTTGGTAAAGGTTTAATCAATGAAAACGATTTTGCGCTTTGAATTCGGACGAGCAATGCTCGCCCCTACGGATGCGTTGTCCGATGTGAGAGCCTCGACGTCATTTGCGGTGGGAACCTCTCCGTCACCTGCGGTGACACCTCTCCTAGAAGGAGAGGCAAATTTTGCACTTTGCACTTTGCATTTTGCATTTATTGCAGGTGTCTTTCAATCTGATCCACGATCA
>CAZUJY010000078.1:414-8878 GCA_964620565.1 uncultured Ruminococcus sp.
TCTGACAGGCAACGGCATTTTCGCCGCCGACGGGAACGATAATATCGGCATATCTTTTACTTGGTTCTACGAAGGCCTCATGCTACAAGCCTTCCCTACAGGGGAAGGGGGACCAACGAAGTTGGTGGATGAGGTCAGCCTGTGCACTTATCCCAAATGTCTTTCAATCTGATCCACGATCATCTGACAGGCAACGGCATTTTCGCCGCCGACGGGAACGATAATATCGGCATATCTCTTGCTGGGCTCGACAAAGGCTTCGTGCATGGGCTTTACAGTGCTGAGATACTGACCGATTACCGAGTCAAGGCTTCTGCCTCGCTCCTTTACGTCACGGAGGATTCGCCTGAGAATTCGCACGTCTGCGTCGGTGTCCACGTAGATCTTCATATCAAGGCGCTCACGGAGTCGCTCGTTCTCAAGGATAAGAATACCCTCAAGCACAACCACCTTATTCGCCTTGATCTCTCGGGTCTCGGCAGATCTTGTATGTTTTGTGTAGTCATAGGTGGGCGAGAGGATGTCACGGCCTGCCTTAAGCTCGTCAATATGATAGATCAGAAGATCGGTATCAAATGCGTGAGGGTGGTCGTAGTTTGTCTTAACACGCTCCTCCATAGAAATATCGTCCTGACACTTGTAGTAGTCATCGTGACGGAGCACGCTGATACGGTCGGAGAAGTGAGTTACAATGTTTTTAGCCAGAGTAGTTTTTCCGCTACCGGAGCCGCCTGCTATACCGATTACGAGAACGTTTTCCATATTCTATCCTTTTCAGAAAATAATTATAGATATTGGCAGATTTGAGGAAAAAGCGTCGTTTGCGACCGAAGGCGTACATAGGTACGACGAGAGTTCAGCAAACGGCGGTAGAAAAAGGCTATATAATGAAGAAATCCGTAGGATTTCAACCTAATTCCCATTTCCTTTTCATTTTTCTGCGTGCTATATTGAATGCGTGCTATATTGAAATAGTAAATAATCAGCCTTTTTCGGTTTTACCGAATCTGGCAATATCCTCTGCGATGATCTTCTTCATCGCCTCGATGCCCACCTTGATAGCGCCCGAGGTATCCTCGGTCATAGGCATATCCAGACCCGCCTTTTCTCTCTCCTGATTCCAGATCACGTGGAAGCAGCTGCCGCAGCGCACGTGAAGAGCCGCCGCCACAACGAAGAGGGCGGCAGATTCCATCTCGCTCGCCTTAACGCCAAGGCGCTTCCAGCTCTCCCACTTCTGAAGCAGCTCGTAGTATACGGGCGACTTCTCGGGCGAGTGCTGACCGTAGAAGGAGTCCTTACACTGCACAACGCCCGTATGGGTGCGATAGCCAAGCTCCTCGCTTGCCACCTTGAGAGCAGAGGCAATGCCAAAGTCCGAAACGGCAGGGAACTCAATGGGCGCATATTCCATAGATGTATGCTCAAAGCGGATGGCGCCGGTAGCGACTACTACGTCACCGGGTTGAACGTCAAGATCGATTCCTCCGCAGGTGCCGATACGGATAAAGGTGTCTGCGCCGATAGCGGCAAGCTCCTCCATAGCGATAGAGGCAGATGGACCGCCTATACCGGTAGAGCATACCGAAACCTTTTCACCGAGCAGAGTACCTGTGTAAATGTTATATTCTCTGTTCATGCCAACGTGAACAGGGTTGTCAAAATGCTTTGCAATTTCCTCACAGCGACCGGGGTCACCGGGAAGGAAAACGTAGCGGCCTACGTCACCCTTATTGCAACGAATGTGAAACTGTGTTCCTATATCCTGCATACTTTAATCCTTTTTATATTACAAATTATTCTTGTCAAAGCCGAAGGGAAGCATTTCCTTTAACGTCTTTGCGGTCAGCTTCTCGCCATTACCCCAGATCACAACGAAATCGCTCTTACAGAACTCCGCCATAACCTGTCTGCACACGCCGCAGGGAGGGAAGTCGGCCTTGGAGGGCTTATCCGCCTCACCGCCCGCAATGGCAATAGCCACAAAATCCCTCTCGCCCTCGGAGATAGCCTTGAAGAAGGCAACACGCTCCGCACAGACGGTGGGGGTATAGCTGGCGTTCTCAATATTTGCGCCACGGTAGACCTTGCCCGAGTTGGTAAGCAGAGCCGCACCGACGGTGATCTTTGAATAGGGTGAATAGGATGCTCCTCTCGCCTCCTCGGCAAGCCTTAAGAGAGCCTTTGCATTTACATTTTTCATACTATCTCTCCCTTGACGGAGCTTGCATCTCCGTCGGTAAACTCAACGCCGAGAAGCTCTGCCGCAGTGTTACCGATGGTCGCAAAGCCAAGACGTGTGCCGAGATTTACAGCCTTCACGTCGGGACCGCAGATGATAAGCGGAACCTCTTCTCTTGTATGGTCGGTGCTGTTGTCACCGGGATCGCAGCCGTGGTCGGCAGTGATCATAAGCAGATCGCCCTCTCTCATACCAGAGATGAATTCGGGCAGCCAGGCGTCAAAGGCGGAGAGCGCAGCCGCATAGCCGTCAATATCCTGCCTGTGACCGTAAAGCATATCGAAATCTACCAGGTTTGCAAAGCAAAGGCCTTCGAAATCGGTCTTCTGCACCGCAAGGAGGGTCTGCATACCCTCGCCGTTGTTGTGGGTGGGCAGGCTCTTTTTGATGCCCGCACCCGAAAAGATGTCGAATATCTTACCGATAGAAATTACGTCAAGTCCTGCCTCTCCGATAGCGTCCATAGCGGTCGCCTTAGGGGGAGTGAGCGAATAGTCGTGCCGATTTTCGGTACGCTTATATTCGCCGTTTACGGTGGTAAAGGGTCTTGCGATAACTCGACCGACTGCGTGCTCGCCCTGAAGAATATTACGCGCGATAGAGCAGTACTCATAAAGCTGCGCTACGGGCACGTGACTCTCGTGAGCTGCGATCTGGAAAACGCTGTCCGCCGAGGTGTAGACGATAAGGTCGCCCGTGTCCTCGTGAGCCTTTCCGTAATCTCTGATAACGTCTGTGCCCGAGTAGGGCTTGTTACACAGCACGCCTCTGCCTGTCTGACGGCTGAATTCGTCAAGCACTTCCTTCGGGAAGCCGTCGGGGTAGGTGGGCATGGGCTTTTCTGATACGATACCCATCATCTCCCAGTGACCTGTGGTGGTGTCTTTACCACGGCTCAGCTCTCTCAGTTTGCATACCGCAGCGGCAGGAGAGTCGGTCTTCGGCAGATAATCTATACCGTCAATGTTGCCAAGTCCCATTTTTATAAGGTTCGGAATGTTGAACCTTTCCGAGACCGAAATTCTTTTCATAGTATTTGCTCCCACGTCACCGAAATCGGCGGCATCGGGGGCATATCCAATGCCAACGGAGTCAAGAACTATGATAAATACTCTTTTTGTTTTCATGTTTTTCCTCCTTTTCACTTTTGCAAAGCAAAAACTTCACTTTGGTATAGCCAAAACTTCACTCGTTTTACAAACGAACTTCACTGCGAACAAAGTGAGCAACTTCACTTTAATAAATCTGCATTGGCTTTCACAGGTGAAGTTTGCTTTGCGGCAAGTGAAGTTATCATTCAGATGGTGAAGTTCACCTTCGGTGAGTGAAGTTTGCGCTATGCGCAAGTAGTTCGTCTTACAGACGAATAGCAGTATTAAGAGCGATCTCCATCATCTCGGTAAAGGAGTTCTGTCTTGCGTCAGCATCCAGAGCCTCGCCTGTGATGATGTGGTCGGAAACGGTGCAGATAGCGAGAGCACGCTTGCCGAGATATGCGGCGTTCATATAGAGAGCGGCAGCCTCCATCTCAACACCGAGAACGCCCAGCCTTGCCCACTTCATAGTAGCCTCTGCATCTGCGTTGTAGAAGGTGTCGGAGGAGAGAAGATTACCTACGCAATATCTTGCGCCGAGCTTTTCTGCCTCCTCGATGGCAACCTTCATCATATCGTAGCTTGCAATAGGAGCGAAAGCGCCCTGAAGGTTGTACTGAACCGCATAATTGGAATTGGTGCAGGCGCCCATACCGAAGATAATGTCACGAACCTTAACCTTCTCGCTCATAGCGCCGGCAGAGCCGATACGCATAATGTTCTCAACGCCGAAGTTGTTAAAGAGCTCGTAGGAGTAGATGCCGATAGAGGGCATACCCATACCGCTTGCCATAACCGAAACTCTCTCGCCCTTCCAGAGACCCGTGTAGCCGTGAATACCACGAACGTTGTTAACAAGCCTTGCATCGGTAAGGAAGGTCTCTGCGATAAACTTAGCTCTGAGAGGATCACCGGGCATAAGCACGGTCTTTGCGAAATCATCGGGTGTTGCCTTTATATGAGGTGTGTGAAATCTTGTGTTATCCATTTTTGTTTCTCCTTTAATTCTGCATTCTGAATTCTGCATTCTCAATTAATATCCCGAAATGTTGCTCTCCGCCTTAGCGATCTTGACGATACGGCTGGTGCCGAGTCTGTCAGCGCCAAGGTTGATAAAGTCCTCTGCGTCAGCAAGAGAAGCAATACCGCCCGCCGCCTTGATCTTTTTGCCGTTTGTTATATGCTTTGCGAACAGCTCAACGTCCGCCTTGGTAGCGCCTGCGGTAGAGAAGCCGGTGCTGGTCTTGATGTAGTCGGCGTTAGACTTCGACACGATCTCGCACATCTTGATCTTCTCCTCGTCGGTAAGCAGACATGTTTCGATAATTACCTTCAGGATTTTTCCGCCGCAGGCAGCCTTTATAGCGTTTATTTCCTCGAGTATAAGGTCGTATCTCTTGTCCTTTAAGTCACCGATATTGATTACCATATCGATCTCGTCAGCGCCATTGTAGATAGCGTCAGCGGTTTCGCACACCTTTACCTTGGTGGTAGAATAACCGTTGGGGAAGCCGATTACGGTGCAGATAGCAAGTCTGTCACCTACGTACTCCTTTGCGCGCTTAACGAAGGATGCGGGAATACATACCGACGCACAGCCGAATTTAATGCCGTCGTCACAGATAGCCGAAATCTCCGCCCAGGTAGAGCCCTGAAGCAGAAGGGTGTGGTCGCACTTTGCAAGAATGTGTTCGATTTTCATTTTATTTATTCCTTTCGTGTTATTAATTCATTAAATTTTACTGCTCTCTGAATATTCTCTTCTTCCAGCAGCGGTGACACATAGCCACGTATCTGTCGTTACCGCCAAGGCAGAGCTGATCGCCCTCGGTGACAACCTTACCGTCGTCGCTGATACGTGCGTTAACGGTAGCCTTTCGGCCGCACTCGCAGATAGTCTTTATCTCTGCGATAGAGTCGGCAACCTCAAAGAGCCTTGCCGAGCCCTCGAAGGAGTGGGTAAGGAAGTCGGTACGCAGACCGAAGCAGAGAACAGGGAGATCGTGCTCATCAACGATACGACGGCAGCCATCGATCTGCTCCTTGGTGAAGAACTGACACTCGTCGCAGATGATAGCATCCACGTCGCTTGCCTCACGGTGAAAGACCTCGTAGAGATTTTCCTCTCTGCCGATAGCACGGCAGGTGTTTGCAAGGCCTATTCTGGACTTGATAACGTCGTCGCCGTCACGGGTATCGGTGGCAGGCTTGATGAGCCACACCTTCATACCTCTCTCCTCATAATTGAACTTGGTGATAAGCGCGCTGGCCGTCTTGGACGAGCCCATAGCGCCGTATTTAAAATACAATTTTGACATTGCAGAAAAACCTCCGAAAATTTTCGATAGCGCTGTGCTAAAGCCGACACCTCTCACGCTATCATATACATTATAGCATACCAAAACTCAAAAGTAAAGAAGATTTTAAAATATAAGCCCCACCGCAGGTGATTTTTACCTTTGAAATTTTAAAATGCAAAATTCTCCAAACCTATGGAAATTCGGAAGTTTTTGTGTTACAATATATTTATACACCCATTGAAACCGTAGGGGCGACCATTGGTCGTCCAAATGCAGAATTAGCCTTCCCCAAGATAGGGGAAGGGGGACCAACGAAGTTGGTGGATGAGGATGTACCCGAGGTGACCGAGCCACAGCAAAACTCCCTCCCTAAACCTTGCTCCACATAACAAACACAATATACAGAAAGGAGAGAACAAAATGGTACTTATCATAGCCGAGAAGCCCAGCCTTGCAAGAAATATAATTGCGGGCATAGGCGAAAAAATGGAGAAAAAGGACGGCTACTATATAGGCGAGAACTATATCGTGTCCTGGGCGTTCGGTCATCTGTTCTCTCTTGCAGATATTGAGAGCTACACAGGCAGCGAGAGCGGTCGCTGGACTCTTGATAACCTTCCTTGCTTCCCGGAACAGTTTAAGTTCGAGCTTCGCAAGTCGGATGACAAAAAGCGTGTTGACTCGGGTGTTCGAAAGCAGTTTAACACCATCGCCGCCCTTTGCAACCGCTCCGACGTTGACACAATAGTAAACGCAGGCGACGCCGACCGAGAGGGAGAGATCATAGTCCGTCTTTGCGTGCTTAACGCACTCAAGAGTGAGAAGGCGCAGAAGCGTCTTTGGCTCCCCGACCAGACTCCCGAAACGGTTGCCAAGGCTCTTACCGAGATGAAGGACGAATCGGAGTACGACAATCTGGCGGGCGAGGGACTCGCAAGGACCTATATCGACTGGCTCTACGGCGTAAACCTGACGAGATACGCCACCATCAAGACGGGTAAGCTTCTCCGTGTGGGCAGAGTAATCGCTCCCATTGTCCGTGCCATCTACGACAGGGATATGGAGATCCGCAATTTTAAGCCCGAAAAATATTTTGTAATCACAAGCTCCGAGGCCACAAATGGCGAGAAAATTGAGCTTACAAGTAAATTAAAGTTTACAAAAGACCAGCTTTCCAAGGCTGAAGAAACCTCCAAACAGTATAACGAGGCAGGCGCAGTTGTAACCGATGTCAGCTCGAAGAAGGAGAATATCTTCCCGGGCAAGCTCTATTCGCTGTCCACTCTGCAGAATGTTCTTGGTGAAAAATACAAGATGAGCATGACCGACAGCCTGTCGATAATTCAGAAGCTTTACGAGGAGGGCTATCTCACCTACCCGAGAACCAACTCCGAGTACCTTGCCACCGCCGAGAAGGACAAGATGCGTCAGATCATCGGCAATATATCTAAACTCGGCTATCCCGTAAAATTCAAGGACTCAAAGAGTATCTTCGACGACTCCAAGATCGAGGCTCACTCGGCTCTCACTCCCACCTACAAGATTCCTCCGAGGGAAAAGCTCTCCGATGCCGAAAACAAGGTCTACTCCACCGTTTTCCGTCGTTTTGTAGCCGTTTTCTGCGCCGAGGAGTGCGTGGCGAGAAAGTCCGAGATAAAGATAAAGGTAGGCGAGCTTGAGGAGTTTTCTCTCAAGGGCACCGTCATTCTCGAGAAGGGCTGGACGAAATACGATGACTATACCAAGAAGGATAAGATCCTTCCCAATCTCTCGGTCGGCGACTCGGTCAACATCGACTTTAAGCCTGCCGAGAAGCAGACCACGCCCCCTCGTCATTACACCATTACCACCTTAAATAATTATCTGAAGAATCCCTTTAAGGACGATAAGGCGAAGGCAAAGGAGCTTGAGGAATCGGGCGAGGTTGACGACGCAGAGGATTACCGTGCTATCTTTGAGGGTCTTGAGCTTGGCACCGAGGCGACCCGATCGGGAATTATCGACAACGCCAAGAAGAGCGGATATATTGCGCTCAAAAAGGACGTTTACACCATTCTCCCGGGCGGCGAGCATTTTATCGAATCACTTGGCAGACTGTCTATCAGTATGGATAAGTACAAGACGTCGGAGCTTGGTAAGGCGCTGAAGAAGGTTTACCGTGGCGAGATGACCGTTGAGGAATCGGTAAGCCTTGCCGAGAGCGAGATCGCCGCTGTCTTTAACAAGGGCGCAGGAGGTGTAACCGAGATAAAGGGTGTTGACACCGGTAAATACGGCGAGATAGTCGGCGCCTGTCCCATCTGTAAGAAGAACGTAGTCCGTGGTAAATTCAGCTACGGCTGTATGGGCTTTGAGGATGGCTGTAAGTTCCGTGTGGGCATAAACATCTGCCGCCGTGACATACCCATAGACGAGGTTCGCCGACTTTTGACCGAGGGCGCAACCAACACCATAAACGGCTTTATTTCCAAAAACGGCAGATATTTTGACGCCCGCCTGGTGATAAAGGACGGCAGTGCAGTATTTGATTTCACAAAGCAATAACAAAAAAATCTCCAAAAGCATAACATAATATTGAGCACACGCTCAAGAAAACAAGACTTTGGAGGAACATAATGAATAACAACTGCTTATGCCACATCTTTGATGACAACTGTACCTGGATCATAATTCTTGCGATAGTGATAGTATTCTGTTGCTGCTGCAATCACTAATTGCTTAGATATTTTGGCATAAAGCTTTGCTCCCTCCCACTCGACGTAGGTAACTACGCCTTCGGGTCACGATCAAAGCTTTCTGCTCAAAATCTCGTCGCAATTGGGTTTTGA
>CAZUJY010000079.1:0-8682 GCA_964620565.1 uncultured Ruminococcus sp.
AGGATAACGGATAACGTCCGCCGGAGGCGACTCCCGGGAAAGTGCAACAGAAATAAACCGCCACGGTTGTTTTAAATAAGGCAGAAGGCTTGAATTTTGTGTCGCAAGGCGTACTAAAGTGCGTAAAGACTAAAAATTAACAGACTGAATGACAAGCATCCGATTCTGTACCACGGGCATTTAAAGTGGTGCAGAAGCTGTGAATTTTATATCGCAAGCCGTAGTTACCTACGGCAAGATTAAAATTCGCAGTTAAAGGACAGAGTCCTTGTTCTGCGCTACTTAAAATGACCGTGGTAAGGATGGAAAGGCGAGGTAAGAGCTCACCCTCTCCTATGGTAACATAGGTTAGCTGTAAACCCTATCCGATGCAACACCTTGATATTTCGGGATTCGTCCCGACGAGCTGCTCGTTGCGTTTCATGGTGGCAGAGCCATTTGGCTTGAACTGCGGAGTAATTCGCAGTGAAGATAGATGACGGCTGCTTATTTTCTTTGAAGGTAAGTACAGAACCCGGCTTACAAGCTCGGTCAATTTTTTAACTTATAATCGACGCTTTCATATACTGATGGCGTCGGTTTTTCTTTTTTTTAAAAGAAAGTAACTTGACTTTTGGAAAAAGCAACTTGACTTTTGAAAAAGTAACTTGACTTTTGAAAAAAGTAACTTGACTTTTGAAAAAAGTAACTTGACTTTTGAAAAAAGTAACTTGACGGACGGAGAAAAATGCTTTATAATAAGGAATGGTTTATTATGCTTCGTTCTATGATCGGTACGGGCTGCTCCGTCGGTTTTTTCGGTCTTGGCAGCTCAAATCTCTCTCTGCTCTCTGCCCTGCCCCTTGAAAATTGCAGGGTGACGCTGAGATCGGATAAAAAGATCGACCCTGCCCTTCTGCCGAACGGTGTGTTAGTCGAGAGAATATTCGAGAGAGAAAGCGCCCTTTGCGATATAAATGAGGACATTATATTTTTCTCGCCGTCGGTAAGGCGTGAGAGAGGAGAGCTTCAGGCTGCAAGAGAGCGAGGCGCTATATTCTCCTCGGATGTTGAGCTGTTTTTTGAGGAAAACAAAGCGCCGGTCTTCGCCGTAACAGGCTCGGATGGAAAAAGCACCACCGCTACTCTTATAAGCCTGCTTTTACAGGCGGGCGGTGTGAGAGCCGAGCTTATCGGAAACATCGGCAGACCCATGACCGAAGCGCTGTCGAGGGATGCAGAGGCTTACGTTTGCGAGCTGTCAAGCTTTATGCTCCGATATATTTCCCCACCCTCTGTGCGTGCCTGCATTACTAATATTACACCTAATCATCTGGATTGGCACGAGAGCCTTGCGGAATATAATAAAACAAAGCTTGCAGTAGCCGAAAAATGCGAAAAGCTGGTAATTTCAGAGGAAAATCCTGAAATCCCGGGCGCCTATGCAATAGTTGGCGACAGGTCGGATTTTTCGACGCTTCGGAGGCTATATGATGCCTCGCTTTATATCACAAGCGAGGGAGGATATATCCGCAGAAACGGAGAGCCGATCTTAGAGCTTGGGAGTATACGACGGAAAGAAAAGCATAATATAAAAAATTTAATGATGGCGATAGCTATGACCGACGGATACGTAAGTCATGGAGATATTCGTCTTGCGGCAGAGAGCTTTGAGGGGCTTGAGCACAGATGCAAGACAATTCTTTCATACAATGGGGTGGACTATATCGACTCCTCCATCGACTCAACGCCTGCAAGAACGGCGGCGACGTTGACCTCGCTTGACCGAAGGGTTGTTATCCTTCTCGGCGGCAGAGGTAAGGGACTTGACTACCGAGAGTTGCTGCCTGCCCTTCGCCGATACGCCGTACATACGGTCATCACAGGCGAGAATGCAAATGAGATATTCGAGGCTGTGGGCAAGGAGGTTAAAGCCGAGGTGCTGCCCGACTTTGATCTGGCGGTGGAGCGTGGAATTGCCCTTTCCAAAGAGGTGGGAGCGCTGCTCCTATCCCCTGCATCAACCAGCTTTGATAAGTTCAAAAATTACGCCGAGCGAGGCGAGAAATTTAAAGAAATTCTGTCAAAAATGGCATAATATGACAATATAAGTTTACAAAAAATAGAGAAAGAAGTAGAAAAAACGGTGAAACAGATCTATCTTGACAACAGCGCAACAACAAAAATTTGCGACGAGGCGCTAAACAAATATCTTGAGATCTCAAGGGAGTGCTACGGCAATCCCTCCTCTCTGCACGCGCTTGGATTCGATGCGGAAAGAAGGCTGAACTCGGTCAGAGATCAGGTGGCGGCATCCCTTGGCGCAAAGGGAGCGACGGTGGTGTTCACCGCCTCGGGAACAGAGGCGAACAACCTTGCCATCATCGGTAGGGCGCTGTCCAAGGAGAGATACAGACGTGGCGCGAGGATCATTACCACTATGGGCGAGCACGCATCTGTTGACGGCCCTCTCGATATGCTGTCAGGTATGGGCTTTAAGGTGGTGAGGATTCCCACGAAAAATGGCGAGATAGATATGGAAATGCTGACAAATGAGCTGACGAAGGACGTTATTTTAGTCAGTATGATGATGGTCAACAACGAGACCGGCGCGCTTTACGACACCGAGCGTGTTGCAAGGCTGATGAAGGCGAGATGCCCCGAGGCATATTTACATATCGACGCAACACAGAGCTATCTGAAGATACCCTTCACCAAGGCAAAGTGCGGTGCGGATATGATCACACTTTCCTCCCACAAGATCGAGGGCCCTAAGGGTGTGGGCGCCCTGCTTATTGACAGCGCCGTTATGAAGGCGCGTGGACTTTCGCCCCTTATTCTCGGCGGCGGTCAGGAGGGCGGTCTGCGATCGGGAACCGAAAACGTGCCCGGAATCTGCGCCTTCGGTGAGGCTGTAAGGCTGGGCTCGCTTGCGGTGAGAGAGCGTTATGCTTATCTTTCGGGACTGAAGAGCTACCTTATCGAGAGAATTGAGAAGGAAAGCGAGCTCTCGGAGATCTCTGTTGTAAAGCCTGTCGCATCGGCGCCCCATATAGTTAATATTATTCTTCCGAAAATCAAGAGCGAAACGATGCTCCACTATCTCTCCGGCCTTGGAATATACGTTTCCAGCGGATCTGCCTGCTCCTCAAACGGCGCACATCTGTCAAGCGCGCTGACCGCCTTCGGCAGAAGCGAGAGCGAGGCGGACACCTCTATACGCGTCAGCCTTTCCCACAGAAATACAAGAGAGGATATCGACGGACTTATCGAGGGACTCATTTCGGGTCTTAAAAGGCTGTCGAGAATGAAATAATGGCTAATATCACGCTGATAACCGTCGGCACACTTAAGGAAAATTACCTTAAGGATGGGGTTGCCGAGTATAAAAAAAGGCTCTCGCAGTACGCAAGAGTTGACGAGGTGAATATTAAGGAGGAGCGCATCGCAAACGAGGATGACGGGACCGAGATAAAGCGTGCCCTCGAATGCGAGGCAGACAAGATCCTTGCCGCAATTCCCAAGGGTGCGAGCAAAATAGCCCTCTGCGTCGAGGGAAAGCAGTATGACTCGGTGACTCTGGCAGGCCTTATCGGCAGAATGGCCGACGAGAGCGGCAAGATTGCACTGATAATCGGCTCATCCCACGGTCTCTCCGACAGGGTTAAGCGTGAATGCGACGTCAGGCTTTCGGTGTCCGCCCTCACCTTCCCTCATCAGCTGATGAGAGTTGTGCTGTACGAGGCGCTTTATCGCTCGTTTACCATACTGGCAGGTAAAAAATATCATAAATAAGAAAACGCAGTCATTTTGACTGCGTTTTCTTATTTTGACGGGGGATAGTCAGATGTCCTCATCGGGAAAGCTTTTTGACATCGAGGCGTTTGAATAGTCTTTGTTGCCCGTGACCTCACGGATTATCTCGATAAAGGGTGGCATTTCTACCACTCTCTCACGGCTGTCAAGCTCGGTTTCCATTATGGCGGTGCTTCGCCACTGTGGGTAAATGTCGATCTCGAAGATCTGTCCAAGATAGTCGAAGGTGTGACGGGTCTTACTTATGGGCTCGGTACCCTCGAGGGGTGAGGCTGCAAGACGGTCAAACTCATCCGCCCCGATCTCCATCTCGATCTCTCTTGAGGACATACCGTCGATGCGGAGCTTTTTTGTTTCGATATAGAGGGTGCGGTCGGGATATTCACGACGGCGGATGCGGCGTGTCTCGCCCTGCTCGGAGGGGAGATAGATCTGCAGAATTCGGCTCTCGGTGTGGCTCGCCTGAGCGCATATTTCGTCAAGATCGGGCATTTTTATTATATACTTGCGCTCGATCTCGATTCCTACTTTTTCCTTATGCTCCATTGTGGCTGCCCCCTTTCTTTTACCTAGATTTTAGCACAAAAACGGTATGTTTTCAAGCCGATTTTGCTTTTTTTATTGACTTGGGGTCAGGTTTATGATAAAATTAAGCTGTAAATGAGTTTTGCGGAGGTTCCAAATGGAAATCAAGACACCCGATACCGAGAAAATAGAAGAGATCAAGACGGAAAATTACCCCGAGGAAGTCGAGGAAATCCCCGAGGCAGAAGCTCCCACCGAGTCCGAGTCAGTAGACGAAGCCGAGCCCGAGGAGGTGGAGTGGATCGCCATAAAGAAGCATAAGAGCGAAAGGCCTGTGGAGGAGGAGCAGAACGACAGCGTACCCGAGCCCGAAATTATGCCCGAGCCCATAGACGAGCCCTCTCTCGAGGTTGTTTCCGAGGAGGAAATTCAGCCCATCGAGGTTGTGGAGGACATCACTCCCTCGTCAAAGGAGCTGGCAAAGAAGGCAAAGCAGGCGAGAAAGGCGGCACGCAAGGAGGTCAAGGAAAGCGAGGTCGACTACGAGGACGACGGCAGTATTTTCAAGACGAAAAGCTTCCGCAGAATATGGAATCTTGTCAGCTTCATTCTGCTGATCGCAGCCATTGCCCTGCCCGTCGGTCTTTTGATCTATATAATTATGCATTACTTCCTTTAATATAAAAAACACCGCTTCAAAATAGCGGTGTTTTTTATCTGTCTGCCGTTCTGTTAAAACCTCATCCACCAACTACGTTGGTCCCCCTTCTCGCTGCGGCTCGGTCACCTTCGGGGGAAAACAACGCACCGTGTTGTTTTCTAACACCCTCAGGCCGCTACGCTACTCGCTGCGGCTCGGTCACAGAACGACTCTGGTGTTATCAACACCATTCACTACCGTTCTGCCGCTACGCTACCCCAACAGGGAAGGCTATTTTATAAACTGAATTTTTCCTTAATCATCTGCGCAACCACGTCGGGCGCAAGGCTTGTGTTGTCGATGCGAAGGTAATTTTCAAAGGGAATTTCGCCCGGCTCGCTTATAAGTCGGTGATTGGTGTCCTCGTTTATTACCCTGCGGTCAGAAGCGAAGGTGTCACGCTTTGACGCCTTGTTACGAAGGCGGTTTTCGGTCTTGTTACGCTCAAGGCGAACAGTCTGGTCAGCTATAAGCTCCACGCAGTAAACTTCGTCGAATTTGGATGCCACGTGCATAATATACTCAAGATCAGAGGGCATATCGAAGGCCCACATATAAGTAAAGATCATACCCGAGTTGTCGCTTTGCAGAAACTCCTCGAACACCACCTCACGCAGACGGCTGATAACCCTGCCATTAAAGCTGCCGAAAATCTCGAGAACGGGCTCGATCATCATGTGATTATGGAACAGTCGCAGGTCGGTTATCTTCATAAGCTCCTGCCCCACCGTCATTTTGCCAACGGCACCGCTGCCGATTATAAGCACGAGTTTCATTGTGGGCTCCTTTTGTTTCGTATCATTTAGCTATGCATAATAGTCATGTTTACAAAACGGGCATTTTGGATAATCAAAATCATGCATTCTGCCGCATTTAGGGCACTGCTTTTGAGGCAAATCTTCCTCTTTTTCATCTTCTTCCGCTAAAAAGAATTCCACTTTTCTACAATCCGAACAACAGTAAACATCAACTTCCATTGCTCCGGCTAATAAATTAGGTAGATCGCCAAATATCCAGCTTGTTTGACCAAACTGCAGTTTTTCCGTTCCAAGATAACGCATTTTTTGACCGCATCGCAAACAATAAATTTCCTTCATATCATTTCCTCACTAAAAAACTAATATAAAGAATTATATCATAATATTTATAGTTTGTAAAGAAAAATATAAAAAATATATGAGATGAATTTTTCCTGAATTTTCCGTTTCAAATATTATATGCGAACACCTCATCCGCTTCGTTCCTCAGTACCTTCCCCCTAAGGGAAAGGCTAACAAACGCCGCCTCTTGCGAAGAGGTGTTTTTTTATTGGTGTCGGGCAGAGAGAGCTTTTTTTCCAAGAGGCTGCAACCGACGAATTTAGTTTAGGCAGAAATCGTCGTTTTTGTTGCGAAGGCGTATATACATACGTCGAGCAATAAATCGACGATAATAAGAAAAAGGTGCAGTTGCCTGCACCTTTTTCTTATGGTTATGCCAAAATCAAGTCATCAGGATTAGCCGTTGATCATCTTTGCGATCTCTGCGCCCAAATCTTCTCTCTTCTCGATACCGGCGCCCTTGTCGAAACGAACGTAGCCGAAGCATCAAAGCCAAAACGGCGGATATTTTCGGTGAGAAAACATTTTGATAGGCGAGGATAGGTGTTGAAGGAATATAAGCATATTCCAAGGCGCATATCCAAAGCATATCGGAATATTTGCCAACGAAAATGCCGAAGGCTTTGGCTTTGATGCGCACACCTTGATAGAGCCGCCAAGCTCCTTTGCAAAAAAAGCACCGCCTCTTGCGAAGCGGTGTTTTTTGTCGGAACATTCAGAGCAGAAATCGTCGTTCTGACGCCGAAGCCGTAGTTAACAGCACAGGGCTAAGAGCCGACAGATTTAGTTTAGGCAGAAATCGTCGCTTTTGTTGCGAAGGCGTATATACATACGTCGAGCAATAAATCGACGATAATAAGAAAAAGGTGCAGTTGCCTGCACCTTTTTCTTATGGTTATGCCAAAATCAAGACGTCGGAACATTCAGAGCAGAAATCGTCGTTCTGACGCCGAAGCCGTAGTTACCTACGGCGAGAGCCGAAGAACGGCGATAAAAGAAGAGTGTGGTTGCCCACACTCTTCTTTGTTTATGCCTGAATGGAATTAGCCCTGGATCATCTTTGCGATCTCTGCGCCATAATCCTCTTCTCTCTTCTCGATACCGGCGCCTTTGTCGAAACGAACGTAGCCGGTTACCTTGATAGAGCCGCCAAGCTCCTTTGCAACAGATGCAACGTACTTAGCAACGGACATGGAATCGTCCTTTACGTATGCCTGCTCAAGAAGGCAGTTGTTCTCATAGAACTTACCAAGTCTGCCCTTAACGATGTTCTGGAGAACCTGCTCGGGCTTGTTAGCCATCTTGGGATCTTCCTTCATCTGATTGATAAGGATGTTCTGCTCCTCCTCGATAACGGATGCGGGAACGGACTCCTTGTCAAGATACTTAACCTCCATAGCAGCGGTCTGAAGCGCAACGTTCTTTGCGCACTCAGCGAAGGCTTCCTTGTCACCAAGGTCGGTATCGAAGGAAACAACAACACCGGTAGCACCGTGGCCGTGGATGTAAGAGGAAACAACGCCCTCAATGATCTGGAAACGACGGATGGAAAGCTTCTCACCGATCTTGTAGATCTGCTCGGAGAGAGCCTCGGAAACAAGGCCGCCACCTACGTAGTTGGAAGCAAGAAGCTCCTCAACGTTCTGGGGCTTGTTAGCGATAATGGTCTTAAGAATTTCCTTAACGAACTCCTGGAAGGTTGCGTTCTTTGCAACGAAGTCGGTCTCGGAGTTAACTTCAACGATAGCGGTGGTGTTGCCGATGGTGAGGATGTCAACGATACCCTCTGCAGCGATACGGTCAGCCTTCTTTGCGGTAGCAGCCATACCCTTCTCACGAAGGTACTTTACAGCAGCCTCGAAGTCGCCGTCAGACTCAACGAGAGCCTTCTTGCAGTCCATCATACCACAACCGGTCTGCTTTCTAAGTTCAGCAACGTCTTTAGCGGTAAATGCCATTTTTCTATTCTCCTTAAATTTGAAATCTGAAAATTGAGATTACTCAGCAGCCTCTACTGCCTCAGCCTCTGCTGCGGGCTCTTCCTGAACGCCGCCGTGAGCCTCGATAACTGCGTTTGCAAGTGCGCCGGCAATAAGCTTGATAGCACGGATTGCGTCGTCGTTACCGGGAATGATGCAATCTGCATCGTCGGGATCACAGTTGGTGTCTACGATTGCAACTACGGGAATGCCAAGCTTCTTAGCCTCGAGAACTGCGTTACGCTCCTTGCGGGTGTCTACGATGAATACGCAGGAAGGAAGGGTCTCCATATCCTTGATACCGCCGTAGGACTTCTCAAGATCCTCGATCTCCTTAAGCTTCTTTGCAACTTCCTTCTTGGGAAGAAGGTCGAAGGTACCGTCTGCCTGCATCTTCTCAAGATCCTTAAGTCTCTTGATAGAACGACGAATGGTCTTGAAGTTGGTAAGCATACCGCCGGGCCAACGAACGTTTACGTAGTACTGACCGCATCTCTGAGCCTCTTCCTTCATGGTCTCGGCTGCCTGCTTCTTGGTACCAACGAAAAGAACGGTACCGCCAGCCTGTGCGATCTCGGAAACG
>CAZUJY010000080.1:0-8546 GCA_964620565.1 uncultured Ruminococcus sp.
TCCATAAAAACCGAAGAAATTCGCAGAATTTCAACCTTTTACTGTCTCATTTGCATTTTTGTTCGGTTAAAGCTTTTTTCATATCCTTTTCGGATTTTTCGTTCTCGTCAAATGTGACAGCCCCTTTCTTATATCAATCCTTGGAAATAACCTTTTTCTGCCAGGAACGCTTGTCGCACTTCGGGCATTTCATATATCTGGTTCTGCCGTAGTGCATCGACATAAACACACTGCTGTAAGAGGGAATATGCTTGTGACCGCACTCCCCACATACGTAATAGCCTGCGGTCTGCTCGATCTTGATCATAAAGGGCGTCGCCACCAAAACAGGTAAAAGACCGATAAGAATAAGTGCGATTCGGAGCCACTCCTTCATCTCTGCGTAAGCAGCGAACATACATAACGTCAGCATTACTCCGATGCAAACAAAGCCCATAATGATCTCAAGGCGAAGCAGCATCCTGTCGGATGCTTCCTTCTGCTTTACTATATCAAGCAGATTTTTCTCTAATTTTTCATTGTAATTTTCCATTGTAACTACCTCCCCGCTAAGTAAATCGTTTACGCTGATCTTAAGGATCCTGCACAGCTCCAGCATAATAGAGGAGTCGGGAAGCGATCTTCCTCTCTCCCATTTTGATACCGCTCGGTCGGTAATTCCGAGCATCTCGCCAAGCTGCATCTGAGTCAGGCCTATCTCTCGTCTGCGCTCGGCAATGAATTTACCTATTTTCACTTGATCCATACTGAATTCTCCTTTCATCAGCCTACGTCTACAGTATATCCTTTGGGGAAAGAAAAGTAAACACACCGTTGGTTGAGTGGGGATAATTTCAACCAGCGGTGCATCAAAAACCTTTAAAATGTACGCTATTATTTACAAAAATAGAGAAAATTACATATCTCCCTTGGCTCTCTCAACCGATTTTTGAGTTTCAAATCCTTCCGGATATCTCTTCTTTAGCTTGTCAATATTTCCTTCCAGCACCTCGGAGAGAGTAAGGTCAAGGGCAGTCGCCGCCTCGGCAAGATACCAGGCAATGTCGCCAAGCTCCTTCTTTAAATGCTCTCTGTCAAGCCGGTGCCCGTGGGCATACCACTTCTTAACTATATCAATGGCCTCGCCCGACTCACCGCACAGACCCATAACGCTGTTGATAAGCATCTGATTTTTGTCAAGCTCAGGGTTGACCGTTCTCATTGCCAGCTCCTGATATTCGTTTATTGTCATTTTTTAGTCTCCTTATCAAGTATTTCCTTTGCCCGCAGAAGTATAGGCAGCTCTCTGTTTCGTATAATTCTGCCGAGCCTTGAGTCGAGATTTTTCTCATACTCCGCAATAGCCTCATCGTAGGTAAGACGCAGGGTAGAGAGGTGGAAGTAATCTATCTCGTCCTCCGTCAGATTCTTTTCACCGAAGGATAAAGCTCGGCAGAGATAGAAGTTGTTGATATTATGCCTGTGTATCAGGTTGTAGTAATCATCCACCACACCTAATTTGCACACCACCTCAACATCGGCGCCAAGCTCCTCTTTTAGCTCACGCTTTATGGCCTCGTAAGGATCCTCGCTTCCCTCGACTCCCCCGCCCGAGGTCTCAATAACCTTAGCCTTGCCGAAATCGTCGTCACGGTCGGCTCTTACAAAGTAAAAATATCCCTCGTCATCATAGACGATAGCTCTTACAATATTTCTGTCGTGATCGGTGTATTCGAAGGGCCATTCCTCATCCCGAAGCGACAGCCTGATCTCATTGTGTCCTACCATATCATCATCCTAACGTTTCCTTAATTATTTTCTTCAGCTCCTCGCACGGCACTTCCTGTCCTATAAATATCTGAAGCATTCCCTTGGGAGTTATCTTATAGCCCGCAAGCCCGTCCTTGTGACAGGGTATAGCCGCCGCCTCAATATTTATATGATCCTTAAAGGGAATAAGCCTGACGAATTTTTCACCCACGTAATAGCTGGGCAGCCTTGCCCACAGCTCCTCGTCGGGCTCTGCCACACTATAAATTACATCTCTTAGCTTTATATAAAGCTCTTTGATCTCGGTCGAAAATTTGCCTAAAAGCTCATCTATTTCTCTTTTCATTTTGCATTTCTCCTGATATATCATCGTTTCGGGGTGGGAAAAGATAAATTTTATATCCTTTCCGGGATTTATAAGCAGATTGAGAATACCGTCCTCGGTCGTTCCCATACCCGTTTCCATTTTCAGTCGTCGATAGGGCTTAAAGCCGCACTTTTCCTGCACTCTCCTTGACTGAGAGTTAAAGTCATAATACCCACAGGTTAAAAAGTCAAGATCGGTAACATCGAACAGATAATTTATAACCGTTCTGACCGCCTCGGGCATAAGACCCATGCCCCAGTAATCTTTTGAGAGCACGTAGCCGATCTCACGGCCCAGATAGCCGTCGAACTCGGTAAGCTTGTCCTCAAGACCGTATTTTTCCACACCGAGAGAGCCGATAACCTTTCCGTTTTCCTTTAAAACAAGGGCGAAAACCTTGTTCTCGCTAATAAACATATCAAGAACTTCCTTGCTTTTTTCCTTGCTTTCGTGATGCCGCCAGCCTGCCATCTCGCCAACGCCCTCGACAGATGCGTATGCGTACAGATCGTCAAGATCCTCGGGGCAGAAGGGACGTAATATCAGCCTTTCGCTTTCCAAAACCAAACCGTTTATTTTAAAATCAGCATTCATATAGCCTTGCCTCGCAATTTTGTTATTTTTTTCGTTAAGAACCTATGATGTACGCTTACTTCATTCCCAGACTTCCGCATTCGTGATTCCAATTCTTGTCGGTATCTTCTTTTATGTAGGTACGCAAAATACTCTTGCAGTCAAGACACAGATCGGAATAGACCTGCGCCACGTTAACGTAGGAAAAGAAGCCGCCCATATAAAACTTCAAACCAACGCTACCCGTCTCAGACGACTTTCCCCAGGCAATACCTACCTCAATATGCTCGCTACCACAGTACGGACATTTCATATTTTTTCTCCTTGAACAAGAAATTTTAATTAAATAGATTATACCACACCCAAAAATAAAAGTAAATATAAAAGAAGGTTTTTTCTAAAGCTAAAGCAAAAAGGGAAGCGTAAAGCCTCCCTTTAATAATTCAAAACCGATCATTCCTCCGGAATAGGTGTGATAACAGGCTTTCCGTCCTTGCCGAGCAGAACGGTCATACCGCCCGCATAGCCACTGGACGAAAAGATGTAGTTAACGCCGGTCTCTCTGTCAACCAGAATAATGGTAGATCCCATATCCTGACTGTATGTTTTGATAAATCTCTTTTTCTTAGCCATTTTTTATGTCACTCCTTTTGGAATATTAATTTACCGTGTATTTCATTGGTGTAAACCGTATGCCGTTTATCTCCTGCTCCTCTGTGAGAGGGATAAAGCCGATCTTCAGGTAGAAGGGAAGTCCGTAGGGCGATGAATTTAAGGTGATCTCACTAAGCGTGGGATTTTCCGTCAGCAGATCCTTTAGAAGATACTCAAATATTGCCCTTGCAATTCCTCTCCTGTGATATTCCTTTCTTGTAAACACAAGGTTTATGTGTGTCCTGTTGCTCCTCATACCCATAATAGCAACCATTTTTTCACCGTCAAAGGCGGCGTATATCGGACATACTCCACGTCTTGCGTTCTCGATAAACTCCTCGTTCTCTACAATATCCTTTTTAAAGGTCGTAACCCCCTCGGTCGAATAGTCGGGAGCTTCGAACTGCATAAATACCTCAAGGGCAAGCGCCATCGCCTCCTCAACCTCGTCGGGAGTAATTTTTCTGATAATGATGTTTTCCATATTACTTCTTCTTTCTCTTTTTCGCCTCGGGCAGCTCCTCATACATTCTGTCAAACAGCTCGCAGAGCAGGGAACTATCCTCAATATCCTCTACAAGCAGCATCTCCTTTGCGCCCTCGTAGGGAAACTCCCTCGGCGCATCGGGCAGCATCGCCACCGCCGACGGCACAGGCTTTACAAGCAGTCGGTTATCGTAAACACCGCCAACCACCTTTCCGCCGTAATACAGAACATACTCACCCATCATAGCACGTGCAGACAGCCCTCCGCACATCTCCAAAACAAATTCAACGTATTCCTTACTGCTCGCCATATTTACCTCGTAAAACTATAAATCAATGTTGATTTCGTATTAATTTCGTGACGTGTGCATATTAAAATCGCGCCCAACTCGGCGTAAAATATTTATGCTTTAAATTCATATTTCTTTGTATTATCATCCAATATAGAAACAAGTCTGTTTTTATAGTTATTGAGCCCAGCTTCATCATCGGCAAATGCTTTTTTGATCAATTCGTAAACCATTTGTGCCGACGGAATACCTCTTATATACAAAAATGTGGGATCCGTAATTTGATAATGGGAAATAACGTCAATAAGATAATCAACGATTTCAACCGCCTCACGATTTCTGCCTATGTCACAAAGAATGTACGCATAAGAATATCTGACAAAGCAGCCACTCAGCTCTATAGGCTCTTTTTTAGGCAAGAGAGAATAAAACGAACCCGTTTTGAAAAGACAAATTTCGCATAATACTGCGGTAAAAATTCTTGTAATATCCGCATATTACTTCAAATTTTAACCTTGTCTTACGAGAAATTTGTTCTTTTTAAAATTCGTAGAACTCTCAAGCCTGAATTTTATGATGATTTTGGCGCTTGGCTCTCGTAGCCAAGTGCGGACTTTGCAAGAGAGATAAGTGCCTAAAGCGCTGAAAATTCAGGCTTTAGAGCGAGTTCGTTTTATTCTCTCTTGCCTAGGATTCGGAGAATAGCACTTAAGCTTTTCATATAATTCATTTTCGACTTCAGTCTTGCCGCAATACACTGCAGATGTAAACAAATTAAACGCATTGGTTGCATTGCGCTTCTTATTATATAATCCTTCATAAATCGGGTATGCTTCTGTGTGCTTTCCCTCTCTTGATAAACTCAATGCTTGTTGTAATTCTGTATTAAGATCTGCTTGTTGCAATTCTGTATTAAGATCTTTTTTATTGGACTTGCTCTTTAACCAATTCAACAATCCCATAATCTTATCCTCCGTCAAACTCAAGTTTATCAATTAGATCATAGCGTTGCATAAAGCATTAACTCAAATTTGCACCATAATCATACCAACATTCAACGCCTATCTAGCTCGACAAATTGAATTTTAATTTATGCCATTCTCTACGTCAACGTCTGTTATTGGATTTTTCACTGCAAGTATCGTAGCCAAGCTTCTATTTATGTAGATACATTCTTTTTCGCTTTTACCAATGAATTCAATGCAGTAAACATATTCCTCTCTGTCAATATACAGTCTTGCATGCTCGTATTCTATCGTGCATTCAGTTTTTGCCTTCATAAGTATATCTTCAACATCGTACCAAGATAACGGCTCTCCCGAATAGCTTGAGTAGTCTAGCCCTGTGCCGTCAACGAAGCCCGAAGTTCTGATATTGCTGCCATTTGCGATAGCAGAGGATAGAGCCTCATTATAAGAGAAAGTTCCGTAGGGGTCCTTTGGCTCAGAATTGTATATTTCCTGAGGTACAACGCTTTTTAATAAAAGCTCCCATTCGGAAGAATCGCAGCCGCCATAATCCCAAGCATAAACACCATCTTCATTGGGGTCATATTGTTCAGCATAGCCGTATTGTGATACTGTCTCAAATCCTCCGTTTGAATGATTAATTTTAACTGTCATCGTATCGGCGTAGTGAAGAAATGGATCATTTGCGGCAATAACAATAAGCGTTTGGGTATATTCAAGTTTTGTTAGGGTATCAAGAAAATCGGCGTACTGTTCGGGGGATAGGGTATAAATGGGGTCCATCAGCTCGTAGAATCCTACGCCGTGAGAATAGTCGTATCTCAAATCGTATATTTCAATACTTGTAACGTTTGTTGTATCTATATTGTCAAATCTGTGATGTAATGTTATACAACTTGAAAGAGACACAGCAATCAATATAAAAATCACGGTTGCTGCAATTATCTTAATGCGTTTCATAGTATCATCTCCTTAATTGATTATATACGTGGCTTTTAGGTCGCACAATTATTCCTTTCTTTACCTCATTTTATCATAGGTATCCTTCTTTGTCAATATATCACAATATATGCACGTTGTTAAATTTTTTGCGTGCATACTCACGTCAAGTAAACTTACACCAAAATCACACCAACATTCCACGCCTATTCTACTTGACAAAATCAAGTTTAGCGATTAGTTGGATTGTAGTGATATTGCTTCGCAGTGATATTACTCGCTTTGCTCGCAGTGATATTGTTCGCAAATTTGCTATGCAAATTGTGTTCACAGTGATATTATATTCTCCCTCAAAACTCGCAAAGCGAATGGCACTTGGCGTAAGCCAAATATCACTGCATAGCAATATAACTCGCCGTAGGCGAATATAACTGCTCCTCTGTTCGCTCAGAGATAATAAAAAATGCTCCGAAAAATCGGAGCATTTTTTTGTATTCGACCAAGGTCGAAATTATCTCTTCGAGAACTGAGGAGCACGTCTTGCGCCCTTGAGTCCGTACTTCTTTCTTTCCTTCATACGAGGATCTCTGGTGAGGAAGCCGGCCTTCTTGAGAAGGGGCTTGTAGTTCTCATCTGCGGAAAGGAGTGCACGAGCAACGCCGTGACGAATAGCACCTGCCTGACCGGAGAAGCCACCGCCGCTAACGTTTACAACAACGTCGAACTTGCCAACGGTATCGGTAACGCCGAAGGGCTGGTTAACGATAAGCTTCATGGTGTCAAGACCAAAGTAATCGCTGATATCTCTGCCGTTGATGGTAACAACGCCGGTACCGGGGTAAAGGCGTACTCTAGCAACGGACTTCTTTCTTCTGCCTGTTCCATAGAAATAGGGCTTAGCACTTGTATACATTCTCACTTACCTCCCTTGTTAGTCGATAGCAATAGGCTGCTGAGCCTGCTGCTTGTGTTCTGCGCCTGCGTAAACGTGAAGGCGAGTGAAGGACTTAGCGCCGATAGAGTTGTGGGGAAGCATTCCCTTAACTGCAAGCTCCATAGCCTTCTCGGGACGGTTTGCCATAAGGGTCTTGTACTGAACTTCCTTAAGACCGCCGATGTAACCGGAATGATGACGGTAGTACTTCTGCTCAAGCTTCTTACCGGTGAGGATAGCCTTATCAGCATTGATGATGATAACGAACTCGCCGCAGTCAGCGTGAGGAGTGAATTCGGGTCTGTGCTTGCCACGAAGGATGTTCGCAGCCTTAACAGCAGTTCTGCCAAGGGGCTTGCCTGCTGCATCGATAACGTACCACTTACGCTCGATGTTGTTAGCGTTTGCCATAAAAGTTGACATTTTAATATTCCTCCAAATTTTTGATACTTTTTTCAAGCTTGTTTATTATAGCATAGCAAAAGGGAAAAGTCAATGCTTTTTTGAAACTTTTTTGAAGAAAATTAATCTAGAAAACGAGCGCTCGTTTTTTCTCCCAAAAGCTCCCGAAATCTCCCTTTTTCTCGAATGGGGAAAATAAAATTTTTTTCATCGATTTTGTGAAAAATCGCCAAAATCCTCTCCGAAAGCCAAATTTTTATAAATTATCGAATTTACTTGAAAAAAGGAAAAGCTTATGATATAATATATTCGATAAAGAATTTGGAGGAATAATATGAAAAGAATTATATGCTTGATCCTTGCTCTTGCGATGATGATGTCCATGTCGCTCTGCCTTATCTCCTGCGGCGGTGACGATATCGACGGCGGCGATGAAACCGGCGGCACTCAGACTCCCGAGAAGACCACCTATACAGTAACCGTAACCGACGATAGCGGCAATCCCGTTAAGGAGGCGATCGTTTTTATCAACGGTATACCTTTCCCCAGCGACAATGAGGGAATGATCACCTATACCACCGCAAAGCAGATCACCGCTACCATTAATAACGCTCCCGCAGGCTATGAGTACGACAAGCTCGGCGTAGAGCAGAGCTTTGATGCAAACGGCAACCTTAGCATAGTACTTACCAAGAAAGCTCAGGAGGGTACTAAGTATACTATCCGTGTAGTAGACCAGAATGACGATGCCGTAGTAGGCGCAAAGGTTCAGATGTGCGAGTCCGAAAATGAGGGTATTTGTCTTATTCCCGTAACCACCGATGAGAGTGGCGAGGCGTTCTATACCGTTGAAGAAAAGGGCTACAAGGCGGCTCTTACCTCTCTTCCCGATGGATACGAGCAGATCAGCGACGGCTACGTTTACTTCGAGGACGGCGTAGCAGTTATCGTAGTTAAGAAGCTTTGATTAATTTAGCATTTTAAACAAAAAAAGCGACCGAGTTATAGCATCACTCTAAAGGACAGTTTTCAGAAATACGGTATATCTCGAAAGAGATATGCCGTATTTTGCATTTGTAGACACAAATGCAGTGCTTTTCAGGAAAATTGACAAGCCATAGATGAACATAAAAAGGCTCCCTTGTGTAAAGGGAGCTCCGACGTAAGCGGTGAGGGATTGTCTG
>CAZUJY010000081.1:0-3821 GCA_964620565.1 uncultured Ruminococcus sp.
TTCACGGCGACTTCGGTGAGGACGGTGTGGTTCAGGGCGCGCTTGAAAATGCCCGTATTCCCTATATCGGCTGTGACACCTCTGCCTCGGCGGTATGCCGTGACAAGAGCTTTGTAAAGACCCAGGCGGAGTGGCTCGGTATTCCCACCCTGCCCCATCTGCTTGTCTTTGCCGACGAGGGCGCGGACTTTGCCCTGAGGCGTGCCGAGGGCGAGATCGGTTACCCTGCCTTTGTAAAGCCCGCAAGGCTTGGCAGCTCGGTGGGCGCCTCGGCGGCCTATAACAGATGCGAGCTGACGAGAGCTTTAAGCTCTGCCTTTTCGCTATGCGAAAGGGTGATAATCGAGCCCTGCCTTACCGAAAAGCGCGAGCTTGAGTGCGGATATTTTTCGGCTGACGGCAGAGAGCTGTATACCTACCCGGGCGAGATACTGCTGGGCGGTACATACGGATACAGAGAAAAATATCTGAGTGGCGACACACGGCTTTCTATCCGAGCCGATCTGCATACCGAGATAGCCGACAGTATCCGTGACTACTCACGAAGCCTTGTGCGCGCGCTTGGTGTCCGTGATATTTCAAGGATAGATTTCTTCCTCTCGGGCGAGAGAGTATACCTTAACGAGATAAACACCCTGCCAGGCTTTACCGAGGGCAGTCTGTACGCCAAAATGATTGAGGCGGCAGGCGTGCCGCTGACCGAGCTTTTCGGTCGGCTGATACGCAAGGCTATCGATCGGGCGTGATAGGAATATTCGACAGCGGTGCGGGAGGGATATGCTCATACAGGCGGGTAAGAGAGCTGCTGCCATTTGAGGACGTGGTCTACTTAGCCGACAGAAAGAACGCACCCTACGGCACAAAAACTAAGGAAGAGATAAAGGGCTTTACAGAAAGAAACATAAAAATCCTCCGTTCGCTCGGAGCAGAGGCAGTGCTTATCGCCTGCTGCAGCGCATCGAGTGTATACGATATGCTTGGCGAGGAGGAGCAGGCTGTATCAACACCCATAATCAGACCTGCGGCGGCGCTTGCCGTAAGTCTTGGCAGTAAAATTGCGGTCATTGCCACAAGGCACACCGCCACCTCGGGCGCATTCGGAAGGGAGATAAGAAGGCTTTCGGAGGCAGAGGTCTATGAGATGGCGGAGCAGGAGCTTGTGACGCTTGTAGAGGGCGGAAGCCGTGACGGACGGGTAAGCGCCGAGTGCAGAAAATATCTGCTTTCGCTCGCCGAGAGAGTAAAGGACACAGACGCTGACACGCTGATACTCGGCTGTACTCATTTCTCTCATCTTGAAAGAGAGATCGGCAGACTTTTACCAAAGGTAAAAATTATAAGTCCCGCAAGAGTCGGGGCTGAGGAAATAGTGAGAAAAATTAACTCTCGCCAAAGAGAAAGAGGCAGAGTTGTGTATTTATAGAAGCAAAGAGAGGACTTAAAAAATGGCAAATTACAGACGTGGAAGAATAAACGACGCAGTTTCTCAGGAGCTGGCAGTGGCTTTACGTGACGTGCGTGAGCCTAAGGTTATAGATAATTTCGTAAGCATCACCCGCGCGGAGGTTGCGCCGGATCTGCGGAACGCTACGGTGTATTTCTCCTGTATGGGCGACTCGAAGGAGGCTCTTGAGGGACTGAAAAAATGTACGGGTATGCTCCGTCATCACCTGGCGGTGACGCTGAATCTGCGCCTCACTCCCGAATTGAAGTTCATCAAGGACGGCTCTATCGAGCATGGCGCAAAGATCGCAAAGTTCCTTGAGCAGATCAATGCGGAGAGCAAAAATAATAGCGCAGATTAACCTCATCCACCAACTTCGTTGGTCCCCCCTTCTCGCTGCAGCTCGGTCACAGAACGGCTCTGGTGTTATTAACACCATTCATTACCGTTCTGCCGCTACGCTACCCCAACAGGGAAGGCTATGGCCTCACTCCCGAATTGAAGTTCATCAAGGACGGCTCTATCGAGCATGGCGCAAAGATCGCAAAGTTCCTTGAGCAGATCAATGCGGAGAAGACAGAAAAATAAAACTCGCCGAAGGAGAACTTCACTTCGGCACAGCCGAAGCTTCACTTGGTACGAAGGGTCAAGCTTCACTCGCCGAAGGCGAACTTCACCCACCAAGCGAGATCTTATCTGCAATAGGTGAAGCTAATGCGCAGTGAAGTTATGCTGACGCATAATGAAGTTGCTTTGCGGTGAAGTATACGCTTTGCGTAAGTTATAAAAAATGATCTTCGACATTTTTAAAACGGAGGAAACAAAAAATGAAAAAAATCACAAAGGCTATAATTCCCGCAGCGGGGCTCGGTACAAGAATGCTGCCTGTTTCGGCGGCTGTGTGCAAGGAGATGCTGCCTATCGTCGATATGCCCGCAATCTGCCATCTGGTTGAGGAGGCGGCTAACAGCGGCATTACCGATATTCTCATTATCACTAACCGTGGCAAGGATATTATGGAGGACTTTTTCGACCTCTCGCCCGAGTATGAGACCGCCCTTATCAGCAAGGGCAAGCTCGACGAGATAGAAAGGCTTCGTGACATTGCGGATATGGCAAACGTATACTTCTTAAGACAGAAGGAGACCCTCGGCCTCGGTCACGCGGTGGGCAGAGCGCGTCAGTTTATCGGCGACGAGCCCTTCCTTGTAATGTACGGCGACGATATTATCTTCTCGAAGCGTCCCGTATGCCGTCAGCTTATGGAGGTTTATGAAAAATACGGCCGTCCCGTTGTGGGCGTAAAGCCCGTAAGCCCCGAGCTGCTGACAAAATACTGCTCGCTTAAGGTGGAACAGATACCCGGCGAGAGCAGGGTTACATATTGCAGCGATATGATCGAAAAGCCCCGTCCCGGACAGGAGTTCTCTAACCTGTCTATCCTGGGACGAGTTCTGCTCACCCCCGAGATCTTCGACATTATCGACAATCTCGAGCCCGGCGCAGGCGGCGAATATCAGCTGACCGACGCAATTAAAGAGGTTGCCCGAGGGGGCGGCGTATACGCTCTCGAATTTGAGGGCGACAGATACGATCTCGGATCAAAGAGCGGCTTCCTTAAGGCTAATATCGTAAAGGGTCTTGAGCATCCCGAAACGAGAGATGAGATCAAAGCCTTTATCAAGGAAATAGCAAAGGAACTTTAATATGGAAATTCGACGCTCCAGACCCGATGATGCGACGGCTATTGCCGAGATGGAGATGAATATTTTCGGCGACCCATGGAGCAAGAAGGATATTTTCTCCTACATCTGCTCGGATACGGGAATGTGCTTTACCGCGCTTGATGAGGGTGAGCCCATCGCATACATAATCGGCAGGAAGATACCCCCCGAGGGCGAGATATACCGCATTGCCGTAAGAGAGGACAAGCGTCAGCGTGGCATCGGCTACCGACTGCTTTCCTACGCCCTGAAGACCGAGCGTGGCTCGGGTGTGGAAACGGTTTTCCTTGAGGTAAGGACGAAAAACGAGCCTGCGAGAGCGCTCTATCGTGCCTACGGCTTTGCCGAGATCGGCGAAAGAAAAAATTATTATCAGAATCCCACAGATGATGCAATTATTATGATGATTATGTAGATCACCACTTGCGACAAAGTCGCAAACTTCACTGTGCATAGCACAACTTCACTCGACCGGAGGGAGAGCTTCACTGTGCGTAGCACAACTTCACTAAATGCAAATCTGAAATCGTTATAAGTGAAGTTTGCCTTACGGCAAGTGAAGTTTTGCCACAGGCGCAAGTGAAGTTTGCCTTACGGCAAGTGAAGTTTGCCTTACGGCAAGTGAAGTTTTGCCACAGGCGCAAGTGAAGTTT
>CAZUJY010000081.1:3921-8438 GCA_964620565.1 uncultured Ruminococcus sp.
GCCTTACGGCAAGTGAAGTTTTGCCTACGGCAAAGTTAATAACGGAGAAAATAAAAATGAACATTCTTGCTTTTGAAAGCTCCTGCGACGAGACGAGCGCATCGGTGGTGGTCGCATCACGGGGCTTTAAGGTAAAATCAAATATAATAGCATCCCAGGTGGAGACCCACCGTCTGTACGGCGGAGTTGTGCCCGAGATCGCAAGCCGAGCGCATACCGAGGCTATCTCACGCATCACCTACGAGGCTCTATCCGAGGCGGGTATGACCCTCGCTGACATCGACCTTATAGCCGTGACGGCAAACCCCGGTCTTATCGGTGCGCTGCTGGTCGGAGTTAATTTTGCTAAGGCTCTGGCGGCGGCAAACTCTATTCCCCTCGTGGCTGTGGATCACATTAAGGGACATATCGCATCCTGCTATCTGGGTGGCAAGGGCGAGGTGGCAAAGCCTCCCTTTATCGCCCTGGCGGCATCGGGCGGACACACCGCCATCTATCAGGTGGTCAGCCATACCGAGCTTTACGTTATCGGCACCACCCGTGACGATGCAATCGGCGAGTCCTTTGACAAGATCGGCAGAATTATTGGTATTCCCTACCCCGCAGGACGCGGCTTTGACGCTCTGGCAAAGGAGGGCTTTATCAAGGCGACGGGCGACGAGGTGAATTTCTACGATAAATACAAAAGGAGCGGGGCATATAAGGACAAGGAAATGCTCCTGCCCTCCCCTGCTCTCTCCGACGGCAGCCTTGATTTCTCCTTCTCGGGACTTAAGACCGCGGCGATAAACCTGCTTCACCGCTGCGATCAGAGCGGACGTGAGATCGACCGCGCCCTCTTTGCCGCAAGGTATACCTACGAGGCTGTTGAGGCGGTGGCTAAGAAGCTGTCGGCGGCTCTTGACAAATATCCCGGTCACGACCTCTGTATCGCAGGCGGCGTGGCGGCGAACTCTCACCTCAGAAAGAGGCTTTCGCAGGTGGCAGAGGCTCACGGTGTTCGGCTGTTCATCCCCTCCCTCGACCTTTGCGGCGACAATGCGGCAATGATCGGCGCCCAGGGCTATTACGAATACAAAAAGGGCATGCGCGCGGATTCATCGCTTAACGCAAGCGCTCTTGACAGCATACAAGCTATAACATAATTTGATTTAATTCAGACCTTTTCGGTCTTACCAAATATATTAATCCCGGGAGAAAAGAAAATGGAGCATATAGATAATGTAAAAGGCACCTTCGAGATGAAGACACAGACTGCCGCAAAGCCCAACGTTTCGGATGCGGTTATCAAAAGACTTCCCAGATACCACAGATACCTTGGCGATCTGCTGGCAGACGGACGTCTTCGCATCTCCTCCGCCGAGCTTTCTAAAATTATGAACGTTACCGCATCCCAGATCAGACAGGACCTTAACTGCTTCGGCGGCTTCGGTCAGCAGGGCTACGGCTATAATATCAAGTACCTCCACGGCAAGATCAGCGAGCTGCTTGGCGTTACACAGGGCTATACCGCCGTTATCTGCGGCGCAGGTAATCTCGGTAAGGCGCTGGCATCTACCCGTATGTTCGCCAGACGCGGTGTTACAAAGCTCGCCCTCTTCGACGTGGACGAGAGCATTATCGGCAGCGAGATCTACGGCATTAAGGTATACCATATCGACGAGCTTTTTGACTTCTGCCAGAAGGAGAACGTGACTATCGGCGTTCTCACCGTTCCCAAGGATGCGGCGTACAAGGTGGCTATGACTATGGCTCACGCAGGAGTTAAGGGCATCTGGAATTTCGCTAATACCGAGCTTGAGCTTGATTACGACGGCGTTGTGGTGGAGAATATCCATCTCGGCGACTCGCTTATGAAGCTCTGCTATGAGATAAAGACCAAGGGTGAGGAGACAAGCAATGCCGAAGGTTAATTACCGAATAGACAGGCTGGCGGTTATCGGCAACCCTGCCTTTACCGAGGCGTCAAAGGAGGAGCTTCGTGCCCTGCTTGCCCTGGTGGAGCTGTCGGGCGTATGCGAGAGCGAGAGCGATCTTGCCTCGGCGGCGAAGATCTCCCCGGCGAGATGTAAATCCGCCCTCTCCTTCTGGGAGGAATCGGGTGTTATTCTGCCCGAGGGCACACCCTCGGTTACCGAGGAGTTTGATGACAGACTGAACCTCGGCGAGATCGACGAGGTTCCCTCAAAGCAGGTGGCGGCAAGCATCCGTGACGAGAATCTTGCCGATATGATCAACGAATGTGCTATGCTTATGGGTGTGGCGTGCCTGCCTAATCAGGACGTTAAGAATCTGACCGCGCTTTACACCCAGTATTCGCTCTCTGCCGAGTTTATCGTAACTCTGGCCGCCCATCTTGCCCAGCGTGGCGACATTACCGTAAGGAAGCTGTGCAACGAGGCCATAAGGCTCCAGAGCAAGGGCTGTGACAACGCAGAGGCTCTTGACGCATACATATTGGATATGGCAGAAAGCAGCGGAGCCGAGTGGGAATTCCGCCGTGTGCTTGGCATTTACGGAAGAAATCTCTCGGCCAGCGAGAAGAAATATTTCAAGAAATGGTCGGAGGAATTCGGCTACTCTGTTGGAGTGGTGAGCGAGGCGTATGACATTGCCGTTCTCAACACCAAGACAGGCAGAGGCGACCTGCGCTATATGGACAGCGTGCTTACCGCCTGGCATGAGGCGGGCTGCCGCACCGTCAGTGAGTGTAAGGAAAAGGCAGAGGCCGACAGACTTCGCCGTGAGACCGATGGCAAAAAGAAGCAGAAAACCACCGCCGAGACCCCAAGATACGGCAACTTTGACATCAATGAGGCATTCAATAATGCGGTTGCGCGCAGCTTTGGTGCAGATGAGGAGGATAAGTAATGTCTAACTATTCTATATACGCAAAGGCTAAGGAAGAGATCGAGGCAAGGCGTAACAACGCCCGCGCAGAGTCGGATTACAGAAGCGAGCTGCTTCGCTCTATGAGTGACGAGATCGCAAAGATCGACGAGGAGCTTTCGAGGACCTGTATGCTCATCTTCAAGACAGCCTGCCAGGGCGGTGATTTCACCCCCCTCAGAAAAGAAAATATGCGTCTTCAGGAGAAGAGGACGAAGCTTATTGTTGAGCTTGGCTACCCTGCCGACTATACCGACGTGAAGTACACCTGTACCGATTGCTCGGACACAGGCTATATCGACGGCATAAAGGCCTGCCACTGCTTAAGAGAGATAGTTGCGAGAGAGCGCATTGCCGCATCGGCTATGGGTAATCTTATCGAGAAGCAGAATTTCGACAACTTCGACCTTAAGTGCTATAAGGATGACCCCAAGGCAGAGGAGCGAATGACCGCAATTCTCGCTATGGCGAAGAATTACGTTAAGAATTTCGGGGGGAAGAGAGAAAGTCTTCTGCTCATCGGCCCCACAGGTACGGGCAAGACCCATATCTCCACCGCCATCGCAGGCGAGCTTATCCACAAGGGCTATGACGTGATCTACGACTCCGCCCAGAATATCCTCTCCGACTTTGAGGCCGACCGCTTCAGAAACAGCTACGGCAGAGAGGAAAGCCGCTCGGACAAGTACCTTGAGTGTACCCTGCTCATCATCGACGACCTGGGCACCGAGTTCTCCAATCAGTTCACCCTCTCCACCCTCTACAATCTGCTTAACACAAGACAGAACAGAGGCCTTGCCACTATAATTTCCACCAACCTCTCCCCCGACGAGCTGGCGAAAAAGTACGAGGACCGCATCTACTCCCGTATCATCGGCACGGCGAAGGTTATGCCATTCGTAGGTAAGGACAGACGTGTAACGAAATAATAAACCGTATTTTTTCAAATTAATATACAACGGGGAAACAATTATGAAAACCAATCTATTGAAAACTCTGCTTTGGATAATTTGTTTGTGTTTATCCATCACTCTACTTTTCGGCTGCGGTAGCCTCAACCCAGGTGATAATCCGGGTTATGAAACTCCCGGCGAGGGCGAGGACGAGCCCGGCGGCGACCCCAGCCAAGATGATAATCCGGGCTATGAAACTCCCGGCGAGGGCGAGGGCGAGGACGAATGCACCGAGCACGAATGGGGAAAATGGTCTTCAATCAGCCCTGATGATGTGCAGTGCCAGGAACGAACATTTGCGCGTGTATGTATGGTTTGTCTGAAATACGAGGAAAGACAAGGCACGAGCGATGATCACGCTTTTGAGTTTTCAGATAGCATCAAAGTCAGCTGTCAGGATCCCGGATATACAATGGTTGAGTGTAAGCATTGCAATTTTGCTTTTGTGACCGAGCCTATGCTTGATCACTCGTTTACCTCTGACAAAAACAATAATTATCACTTTGAGAGCTGCATCTACTGTGGCGAAAAAAAGAATGAAGAGCCTCACAGCTTGGACGAAAACAACACTTGTACCGTATGCGGATTTGTTTGTGCTACCCAAAAGGAGGTTGTTCGGATTTGGGTTTCCGAGATCGCAGGCTCCGTAGAGCTTGCTGAATCTCAGATCGCAAA
>CAZUJY010000082.1:0-8372 GCA_964620565.1 uncultured Ruminococcus sp.
CTGCACCTCCTGTTAGCACAACACAATACCACAGAAGAGAGAGGAAGTCCAGCGTTTTTTGAAAACTTTATTTTATTTCCGGCAGCCCAAGTTCTCTTAAGAATTGATTATGTTTATCTTTAGCTTTCTTTATATCCGATTCAATTTTCTCCAATTCTTTGCTCACCTCAAAAAGATCAATGGGTTCTTCTGCAATCGCTGTACTAACATAACGTGAAACATTCAAGTTGTAATCGTTGTTTTTGATTTCCTCTAACGATACACGGCGAGAATACTTCTTGTCATCTTCCTTTCTATATTGATAGGTTTCAACGATCTTATCAATATGTTCGGGAAGTAGAACATTTTGTCGCTTGCTTTTTTCGAAATAATCACTCGCGTTGATAAATAATACATCATCAAACTTTTTGCACTTTTTGAGAACAATGATACATACGGGAATTCCTGTTGAAAAGAACAGATTCGCCGGAAGTCCAATAATTGTATCAATATGCCCATCTAACAGCAATTTTTTGCGAATGGCTTCTTCTGATCCACCACGGAATAGAACGCCGTGAGGAAGAATAATAGCCATCGTTCCTTCATCACTCAAGAAATGGAAACCGTGAAGCAAAAATGCAAAATCAGCTGCAGACTTCGGAGCGACACCGTAATTTTTGAATCGGAAGTCCTCCTTCATAGAATCTTTAGGTTCCCACCTTAAACTAAACGGAGGATTTGCCACCACAGCATCGCATTGTAACTTCTTTGACGGGTTCATTTCCTTAAGCAAATTCCATTCATTTGCCAAGGAATCTCCGTGGAAAATCTGGAATTCTGAATCCTTAAGTCCATGAAGAATCATATTCATACGAGCAAGGTTGTAAGTTGTGATGTTTTTTTCTTGTCCGTAGATTTGTCCTATGTTATTAGATCCCAGTTGTTTCTTTACGTTTATCAGTAGCGAACCTGAACCGCAAGCAAAGTCCAAAACATTTTTCAGACGTGTCTTTTTGCCGGTGCTTGGATCTTGACTGTCCAAGGTAACGATTCGAGAAAGAATAGTTGATACTTGTTGGGGAGTATAGAATTCACCCGCTTTTTTACCAGAACCTGCGGCGAACTGACCGATAAGGTATTCGTACGCATCGCCTAACAAATCTGAATCGTTCGGGAACTCAGAAAGCCCCTTTGCGATTTCGGTAATTACCGAACAAAGCATAGTGTTACGTGCAGAATAGTTCTTTCCTAATTTTTCAGAATCAAGATTAACTTCAGAGAACAACCCATGAAATTTACTGTCAAACGACTCGTTTTCAATATATTTGAATCCGGCTTGCAGTGTTTTTAAGAGATCGTTACTCTGCGTTTTAGCAAGCTCATATATATAACCCCACAAATAATTGGGCTTAATAACATAATGAACTTTACGGCGCATTTGCTTTTCAAATTCTGCAACATCATCTTTATTGTTGTTGTACCACAAAGCCAATGCACGCCAAGGCTCTGTTTGCTTCAAGTCAAAATAATCCTTGCCGAGTTCTTTTTTTACGGCTTCCTCGTAATTATCGGAAAGATAACGGAGGAAGAGAAAAGAAAGCATATAATCTCGGAAGTCGTCAGCGTTCATCGCTCCTCGCAACTTATTTGCTATTCCCCATAGCGTTGCGCCTAATTGTTTTTGTTGATTTTCGTTCATTGCTCATCCTCCTGAGGTTGTGTGGCTTCAAATAGTTTTTCATTAAACTTGTAATCTTCCAAGAAATTATTCAATATGTTTCTGAAATGTTCCTTATTTTCATCTACCATTTCTATAGGATTAAATAATGAATAGTTACCATGGCTCAATAAGTCAAGCATTCTTTTATGTAAAATATCATCGCCATCATCTTCATCTTTTCTGAGACAATCTGAAAAATGCTTAAACCCGTGAAAAGACGCCGTCTTTTCCAAAATATTTCGCAAAATATTGAAATGATAGGTATACAATTCCCCTGAATCGGCTACCTTTTTCAATTCCTTTAACAAAGCTACATGATGGAAGAACGGAGTTTTTTCTGTATTCTTTAAAAGATATGTGTTGTCAGCGGTATTTTTTTGTAAAAACAATTGAGCACAACGACCGAGTTCGTTACACAATACGTTAAAAAACAACGCATGATGAGAGGAAACCACAACTTTAATATCACAGTCTTTCATTAATTGAGCCAAATGACTTGCCACGGCAATTGTATTATTATCATCAAGAGAGGAAATTGGGTCATCTACATAAACATATTTCACCCAATTGTACGCTTCGACTTTATCTGCTATTAATGTAACAATGGCAAGGAAGAAGCACCAAATAAATATGTTTTCTTCTCCGCGCGACACCTTTATGTTATCAACTCTTTGTGAAACACCGTCGATTAAAACGTTTCTTGAAAAACTAACAGTCGATTTTTCGTAATCGATTGTAAAGTCAAAATCTGCATATCGATGAAGCAGCGGACGAATTTTACTTTCCATTTCCAATTCATCCAATCCGGCGAAGAATCTTGAACTTCCATTTAATTTTAAAATACGCTCTGTATCATTTTCCAAATCATTATCCCAATAGAATAGATCTTCAGTAAATGCATTGTAATAGAGTGTATCTGCGGATTTTATCCCTGTGGATTCATCAATATGCTGCCCCAAAGATTTGAATTCAGCAGAAAGGCGGGTTTTTCCGGTACCGTTGTAAGCAAAAAGAACGATGAACTTTCTATCCTCTAATAGCATTCTAAAATATTCGGCAATATCCTTTAACGTATCAAAACGACCATCACCGACTCTTTTAAGAACATAATCGATTTTCTTTTTGATATCAATTGATATTCCGTCCTTTAATTGGTACTCTGTTGCACCTCTTGGTTTTTTATAATTCTCTCTAAACAAAGCTTGGTATTGGCTAAAATCATCACCTCTTAAGGTTTTATTTATTAGCTTATTAAATTCATCCTTGTTGTATTTTTCTGGGATATTAATGCTCATTTAATTACCTCCTCAAACGAGGGAAACAGCTGTTGAAGCAGTCCATTTTTGTGATTTCGCAATTCTTCAATCTTCGTTGCTTGAGTATTAATCAAATCGTCGACAGAACATAAACAATCGGCTATTTTTTGTTGCTCTTTTTTATCTGGAACTGGCAATATCAACTCAGAAAATTGGCTATAACTTACCATTTTGCCGTCTCGGATTCCTTCCAAATTTTTGTTCAAGTCTGCAATGAATTTTTTGGTTTTGAAGTAATATTTGAAATACTGATCGCACATGTCAATTTTCTTTCGCAAAATTATATACGCAGGACTGCATATACCGCGATATACGGAATATTCAATTCCACCTTGGAAAGATCTCAAACTAATTATGAAATCACCTATTTCAACCACTTTATAGCTTTCTAAACTTTTATCAGAAACAAAAACGTTATAATCGATTTTTTCTCGAGGGATGGCGCCATGTTCTTGCGATATAGCTAAAACTGGCAAATCGCATTTGTGATCTTTATTACTTATAGGGTCAAAAAGTTCATCTCCGTTTTTGAAATCTATTTTTTTATCACAAAACTCCTTGAATCTAAGTTTTGGAAAAGATTCTTCGCACGAAGGGAAAAACTTTTGCATTAACCCATTTTTGTGGGTTTGCAAAAAATCAAGTTTAGAACTTTCACTAATAATAAGCTTATCAATTTCAGATAAAATCTCTGCAACTTTCTCCTGTTCCTTCTTTTGGGGCAAGGCAATTGGCATGTTCCATAAATAATTACAATCAACATTTAAGGAGCCATGTGCACGTGCTCCGACCTCGATGTATTTTCTTAACCATTGGCCGTGATAATTACTTTGCAAGAGATGGTTAATAAAGGCTGGCACACATTCTTTTTCAGTTATTCTAAAACAAGTAAATATGCTATTAGGTAATGCCACTTCATCATAATCAGTAAGCATAGCAATATAACCTTCAGGAAATTGCTTTGTGGCACTTTTGTTATAAGCAAAGTCATTTTCTCTAATAACACAATAATTTTTATAAGAATTACCTGCTATTTCTCTCCCAAATTTTTCTTTCTGAGGTACTAATCCTTTTCCAGCAGTAACACTCATAAGAATGCAGTTTTTCGATCCGACTTTTTCTTCAATAGGTTCGGAAATCGCTCCTAATGTTGTGATTTTCCACTCGGGATAAGAATTAAATTCCTGAAATCGAAGTTTCGGAAGAACTGTTTTTTTATCATTCATATGCATTCAACCCCACAATTTCGTGTCCGTTCGCTAAACGTTTTAACAACGGAATCAAATCTTCCATTAATTCGAGCTCTTTTCTTGTACGGGCTTTCCAACCAAGTTCTAACGGAGCTAACAAATCGCTCAATTTTTCTCCGTCGAAAATCATACGATCAATGATTTCATTGATGAAGTTATTGAGATCCTGTAGCTCGATACCATGTTTTTCTGCGATAAATAGTATCGCATTAGCATTCTTTTCTGCCTTGAATTTTTGATATCCGTCTTTTATTTCTTGTTCATTTAATGCTTCGCCAATTTTGAGTGTATTGATATACGCAATAATATCCTCACGTTCATCCATTAAGTTGGACGAAGAGCAGAGCAAATCAACAAGTTGCTGTTTATTCATTTTTTGCTTCTTAGGTTCGCTCTGCGTATATTTAGAGATAAGCCCCATAATATAGTCATAATCAATGATGGCGGAAGAGAATAAAACGAACTCGAAGTCAATATCATCAATTTCGGGTTTGCGTTCTTTACTCTTGCCTTGCTGTTCCTTCAATCTTTGCGCGGTATCAATATATACACCTCGGAACGCACGTAACGTATCTTTGGGCAACAGTTCTTCGATACGTGCTACATCTTCTTCCTTCAATTCGGTATACTGCTCCAATTGCGTTTTAAAGCGCTGTACTTCTTTGAACCTTTGAATGAATTCGCCGCGTGCAATATCACCTTTAAGATTGGCAACTTCCTCCGGTTTACATTCAAGTCCCTGAGAAGACATGAATTTTTCAAGAGCTTCAATTGCCTTTTCAAACTTTTCGATAACGACTGGGGCGGGGTCGACGAGCCATATTTCTTTTGCACTAGAACTATTTTGTTCCCCTGAGAACAATGCAATCGCCTCGTCTACCTCTTTTTCCTGACCTCTGAAGTCAAGAATGTTTCCATATGGCTTTGTACCATTCAGAATTCTATTTGTTCTCGAAAAAGCCTGAATAAGTCCGTGATGTTTCAAATTCTTATCTACATACAAAGTGTTTAAGAATTTTGAATCAAATCCGGTTAGCAACATATCAACAACGATGGTAATATCAATTTTGTTCTTATGAGGATAATCGGCGTTAGAATACTGCTGATCTTTAATTCTTTTTTGAATGTCTTGATAGTACACATCAAATTCGGCTATGGTGCTATTTGTACCATATCTGCCATCATATTCAAGCATGATTTTTTGCAGAGCTTTTTTCTTTTTGTCAGGCTCAATTGAGTTGTCCATTTTTTCCTGAGGAAGATCATCTTGGATTTGCTGAATATCCTTATTACCTTCTGCAGGGGGAGAGAATACGCATGCGATATTTAAAGGAGTAAAATCACTATTCGTATTCTTGATATACTCGGGCTGCATAGAAGCGAACAAATCGTAGTACTCTATTGCATCATTAATCGAAGATGTTGCTAAAATTGCGTTGAATCTTCTTCCGGAAGTTACAATATCGTGCTTGGACAAAATTGTTTCTACAACAGCCTTTTTATGTGCCAAATCCGAAGGTTTTGTGGATTTTCCATTGGCATCAGGCTTGAAATAGTCAATATGGAAACGCAACACGTTTTTATCATCGATTGCATGAGTAATTGTATATGCATGAAGTTCTTTTTCAAAGATATCCTTTGTTGTTGAATAAGAACCTATTGTACCATCGATTTGCTTATATGTTGCATTGTCCTCAAAAATGGGAGTTCCCGTAAATCCAAAGAGCTGTGCGTTGGGGAAAAACTCTTTGATTGCCTTGTGATTTTCACCGAACTGAGAGCGATGACATTCGTCAAAAATAATAACAATACGCTTATCACGCAAGGGTGCCAAACGCTCTTTGTATGTCATTTCTCCCTTTTTCTTCTTTGCTTGATTTCGTTTGCTGTCGTCATCAAGCGCCAATCCTAATTTTTGTATCGTAGTAACGATAACTTTATCACGATAATTGTCCGAAAGAAGTCGTTTGACCAGTTTCTCGGTATTTGTATTTTCTTCAACACATCCTTCTTGGAATTTATTAAATTCCTCGCGTGTTTGTCTATCAAGGTCTTTTCTATCTACAACAAACAAACACTTTGCGATATTCTTGTTATCTTTAAGAAGAGTCGATGCTTTAAATGAAGTGAGTGTTTTTCCGCTTCCTGTGGTATGCCAAATGTATCCGTTGCCACGATTTTGTTCGATGCAATCCATAATTGCTCGAACAGCATATATCTGGTAAGGACGCATAATCATCAATTTCTTCTCACTTGCAACCAGCACCATATATTTGCTAATTAGTTGACCAAGTGCGCATTTGCGGAGCAGTGTTTGCGAGAAGTCATGCAGATGTGTGATTTTCTTATTGTTTTCGTCTGCCAATTGATATATAGGCAAAAAACGTTCATCTGCGTTAAAACAGAAGTGTTCCTTAGAGTTGTTTGCAAAATAATAGGTATTGCTTTCATTACTAACGATGAAAAGCTGCATAAAGCACAAAAGAGAGTTGGTATATCCATTGCCCGGATCATTCTTATACTCTACAATTTGCTCCATAGCTCTTCTTGGCGTAACCTGAAGAGCTTTTAGCTCTATTTGAACAACAGGAACACCATTTATAAGCAGAATAACATCATATCGATGATTGCTGTTATCGGTGTTAATTCGCAACTGATTTACAACTTCAAAGTCGTTTTTGCACCAATCGGTCGTATTAACGATTGTATACTGAAGAGGCGTATCATCATCGCGTTTGAATGTATTTGTTTCGCGTAAGATTTTCGCTGCTTCAAAGACATCCGAAGTGATAATGCTATCTTTCAATCTTGTGAATTCCGAATCACTCAAATGAACTTTATTTAATTTTTCAAATTTATCTCTAAAGTTTGCTTCGAGAGATGCCTTATCTCTAATATCGTCGCGATAAACATATTTCAAGTCTTTTAATTTTTCTATAAAAGACATTTCAATTTGATTTTCGGTTCGCATATTGCACTCCTTATTTCTCAAATGTTTTGTTCGAAAACTAAGTTACTTTCTTAGTTTTCACTATAAGCTCTTGCAATCAAGTGCTGTGCTTTTTCAAAATCTTCCATGCTCTTGATGATTAATCTCAGATCGCCTGTGCCCCAATGTCCTTTGGTTCTTACATCTTCAATAAATCCGGTAACAAGATCGACCGTATCGGGATTGAGTTTCAAATGACAAAGAATTTGACTTTGATAAACCTCTACGCAAACAAAGTTTTTCGCTTTTTTGAATGCTACATAAAGTTTGAGTTGGTTCTCGGCAATATCATCACCGAGAGACAAAACGTAATCACGGATTGAATAGAAAATATTCTGATTCTTTTCGCCGGCTTCTGAAAAATACTGCTTGAATGCCTTGTCTTTCAAAGTGCTCTTGGAAGACGGTTTCGTTTGAGGTTCTTCGTATGTAATAGGCTGAACCTGAGGCGCGTTGAGGTGCTCAAACGCGATCAAATTATCACCGAATTTACGGTAACGAACAAGTTTAATGTTTCTCTGCATCTGATTAACCGCGTGTTCATCAAATTTTGTGAAATCGTTTGCAATACAGATAACACAAGGCATGCTCCAATCAATGTTTGCGGCTTTTTCCTTGCCGAGAACATCCATAACCAATAACTTGAAGTCGGCTTTATGATCGAGCAACCAATCCAGATAGAACAAGCCCTGATTGATGACATTCTCATTAACGCTGCGTTTGTACTCGAATATTACAGGGCAGTTGTTCTCGTCAATGCCGATGCTATCCATACGGCCATTTGTAATCTTATATTCTGATTTTAAGAAAGTTACTCCAAAGAAGGTAAACATATTTTCTTCCAAGAGCTTTTGAAGATCTTTTTCCAAAGCAACCTGCTTGGAGGGGAGTTCCTGTACCTCACCACTTATATCAAACAATTTAATATCGGCCATTATTTTTCCTCCATCTTGCCATATCATCCAAATCGTAGGGATGATATTATTCGAGTATCAACCAATGTCCGCCCTTTTTAGAGCCTTTACGATCAATGAGTTGTTTTTTCTTTAGTATTTTTATAGCATTGCTTACGGCTGTAGTACTAATTTGCAATTGATTGGCTAACTCTGCTATAGTTA
>CAZUJY010000083.1:0-8265 GCA_964620565.1 uncultured Ruminococcus sp.
CAAGTGAAGTTTCGGTAAAGCCGAAGTGAAGTTTGCCTTACGGCAAGTGAAGTTTTTGCTTCGCAAAAGTGAAATAACTACCGCTCAGGATGACAGTACGCAAGTGAAGTTTGTGCTACGCACAAGTGAAGTTTCGGTAAAGCCGAAGTGAAGTTTGCCTTACGGCAAGTGAAGTTTGTGCTACGCACAAGTGAAGTTTTTGCTTCGCAAAAGTGAAATAACTACCGCTCAGGATGACAGCACCGCAAAGGCACCTGTGTCATACCAACTCTGAATTCTGAACTCCAAACTCAAATATTGCCTTTGGCAACAAGAAAAAATTAACTGTTGATTTTTTTATTATTATGTGATATACTATACTTGATAAATATGTTTTCACGAAAGGAATAAAAAAATGCAGGTTACTAAAAATACACTTATCGGTGACATTCTCGATCACGACGTGAATACCGCTCAGTTCTTCTTTGAGATCGGTATGCACTGCCTTGGCTGTCCTCACTCCAGAGGCGAGTCTATCGCAGAGGCTTGCGCAGTTCACGGCACCGATGCCGATGAGCTTGTAAAGAAGATCAACGCATATCTTGCTTCCAAGTAAGCAATGAAGTGCGCGCTTAACGCACGTCTGCTCTCAGCGGCAGAACTGATCAGGCAGAACGTGATCCTTGCCGACATTGGCACCGACCATGGCTATCTGCCTGTTTTTTTACTCGAACGAGGGCTGATAAGCCACGCATTCTGCTGTGATATTAACGAGGGTCCGCTGAACTCTGCCAGGCGCAATGCCGAGGAGGGGGGGCTGCTTGATCGGATGAGCTTTGTCCTCACCGACGGCGCCGCAGTTCTGTCGGGCAGGGGTGTTTCCGACTATGCCATCTGCGGTATGGGCGGCGAGCTTATCGCCGATATTATAAGCCGTGCGGAGCATCTGAAGGACCCTGCTGTAAGGCTGATTTTACAGCCTATGACAAGGCAGGAAAAGCTCCGTGAGTATCTTGCCCGGGCGGGCTTTAAAGTCCTCTGTGAGAGCTATTCCTTCGACGCAGGGAAGCACTATGTCTGCCTGCTTGCCGCCTATGATGGCGAGCCGAGGGAGATTACTCCCTTTGAGGCTACAGTCGGCTTTTCCGACAGCGAATTTAAGGGTCGGGAGCGCCGTATCGGGTACCTTGAAAACAAGCTCCGCTCGCTTGAGAGGGCGGCAGAGGGCAGGCGGCAGTCGGGCGCAGACGTTGATGCTGACAGAGAGCTAACGGCGGCTCTTAAAGACTATATTAACACTCTCCGAAAGGACGAAATATGAACGCAAAGCAGTTATATGAGAAATTTGAAGAGGTGATACCCGCAGGGCTTCGTGAGCCCTGGGACAACGACGGAATTATGTGCTGCGCAGACGGCACCTCCGAGGTATATAGGGTGCTTGTCGCCCTTGACGTGACCGAGGAGATAGTGGATTACGCTATCGAGCGTGGCTTTGACCTTATCGTGTCCCATCATCCTCTGATCTTCAAGCCCATATCCTCGCTTGACGAGGAAAATCACATATCGAGAAAGCTTATCAAGCTGGTCTGCAGCGGCATCTCGGTATTCTCCTTCCACACCAGAGCAGACAAGCTCCTCGGCGGTGTAAACGACCGCCTTGCCGACATTATCGGTATTCGTGAGGCGGAGAGCTTTGGCGAGGGCGACCTTGGCAGAATCGGTTATATTGACGAGCCTATGGAGCTTCAGGACTTCGCATATAGGGTAAAGCAGCTCTGCGGCTCTGACGTTGTCCGCTATGCCGACGGATTTGGCGACGTGCATAAGGTTGCGCTGGTTGGCGGCGACGGCAAGGGCTACGTAAGGGCGGCTATCGAGGCAGGCGCCGATACCTATATCTCGGGTCGCATCGGCTATAACGTGATGGAGGAGGCGGCTGAAATGGGAATTAATCTCATCGAGGCAGGCCACTATTTCACCGAGCAGCACATCTGCGAGTTCTTCCGCGAGCTTCTCGTGGACTTTGATCCCAACCTCTACGTTGAGATCTCTGACTCCAATATGATAAGAACAATTTCGTAAGGAGAAAAAATATGAAAAAATTATCTGTTGTACTTATTTTGATAATGGCTCTTTCTATGCTTATTTCCTGCGGCGGAAGCGGGAAAGAAATGGATGCCGACAGCTTCGCCGAGGGGCTTGACCTTTACGGCGACAATCTGAAGATCCGGCTGACCGAGAACTACGCAGGCGAGAGATTCACCGCCGAGATCATAGTTACAGAGGACGAGACCTTCTTCAGCTCTATGAACGACAGCTATTGGTACATAACCGTTGGCGATCAGTATCTTAACATCCTTGCCTCTGCGGGCAATAGCTTTTCTTCCTTCGAATATTCGGATGGCAAGTACACCGCCGACTCCTTCGTTTACACCGAGGATGGCTATGAGTATGAGATATTGAACGTCAAGATCGACTTCGACTCGAAGGGTAGAGTAAGCTCCTTCTGCTATGAGGAATATGAGGAGGACGGCAACCGAGTTTTAGAGCTTAAAATGTCTGCTTACGGCAGCGCAAAGGCTCCCGACGAGGAGCTTGTGGTGAGAGATGACGGTCCTACCGTGGGTCCAAGCTATCCCGATAACCCCGGCAGCGCCGAAATGCCCGAGGACGACCCGGATGCAGGCAATGCCCGCGACGATTCCAATGAGGAGACGCAGACCGCGCTTACCGAGGAGGAGTGGACAAATACCTTCACGCGCTTATCGGTTGAAAGCTATACCGCAACAGTTAATCTCTACACACCGGGAAAATCGGAAAATTACGATTTCAGAAGCGTGGACGGAACGGCATACTATTGTTATTACGTTGACCATCCAAATAACAATTGGAGCATTGGTACCATTGATGACTTTTTAACAAGCGTTATGCCTTTTGCTGCGCTTTACGCTGACTTTGAGTTTGACGGCAAAACCTATTTCTGCTCGGTCAGCTCGCTTGACTTTGGCGAGGGTGTTGAGGTAATAGATGTTTATGTTCGCTTTGATGAGCTTGGAAGGCTTGTTGAACTGTCGTATACCTTGGTTCATAATGACGAATACGGTAATATGAAGCTAAGCATCACCTCTTACGGCGAGACCGTTGCTCCTGAGGTGTCGGGCGGCGCAGATAACGGCGACAATGGAAATATGTCGAAGGATGAGTATGCTCCCGACGCAGCTCCCGATGCAGCTCCTGACACAGAGCAAAATAACGCAACCGACAACGACGGGGGCAACAATAACGCAACCGACAACGACGGGGGCAACAATAACGCAACCGATTGATGCTTCAACAATAAAAAAAGAGAGACCGAGAGGACTCTCTTTTTTTATATCACTTTGCCGTAAGGCAAAACTTCACTCACCGAAGGCTCCCTTTACACAAGGGAGCCTTCGGCAAAGGTCATCCTCATCCACCGCAAGCGGTATGCACGCTCGGGGTCTGACAGTCCACCGGACTGTCATTCAATACCTCGGAGCCGTTCAGCCCCAAAGGGCTTCACTACCCCAACAGGGAAGGCTATCTATAAGGCTTCCCCTTGAGGGGAAGCTCCTGCGTAGCAGGTGATGAGGTGTTGACCCTTTGCCAAAGTCTAAGAGGTGAAAGGCTCCCACACGGAGATCCTTCGCTCTATTGGAACAGTTTCCGGGAAAGCCAACTACCGCTCAGGATGACAGCTTCGGCTGACGGACAAGGTGTTTTTGTCAATATTCATCCCTACGGGATGATCGATATACGGTTCCGTTCGGGAGGTTCGATATACGCTCCTGCGGAGCGTTCTGACTAGTCAAACAAAGCCTTACGCAGATCCTCTACGGACTCGCAGAAATACTCGCAGTTCTCACGCATAAAGGATGAAATCTCGGGTACGTTGTGCGCCCAGCCTGCCGCCGCAATGTGAACGCCTGCCGCGCGCGCCATATCATAGCCCGGCTTCAGATCGTCAACCACAAGGATCTCCTCGGGGGAGAGGCCATACTTCTCCATAAGGTCAAGGAGAGTGCCCGGCGCGGGCTTTCGCATCTCCTTCGGAATATCCCAGCCGTAGATTATGTGAGGCTCGGGCAGACCGTTCGCCTTATAGTCACGGATAATATTCTCGGTCAGCGAGTGGGAATCCACCGCCACGATACCTCCGCCTGCCTTAAAGTCGGCGATTATCTCACGGATGCCGGGATAGCTTTTCGGAATATGATTCTTTACGTATTCACGCCAGAAGGCCTCCTCCTCGGCAAGCTCGCTCTCCGAAAGACCGATCTCGTCGGTAAAAAGCTCTAAAATTCCCGGCTTGAAATTCTTCTCAAAATACTCCTCAAGGGTGTACCTGTCGGCAAGATGAGGCCTTGCGATCCTCAGATACTCCACGAAGGAGGGGTAGTGTATAGATGCCGAGCTGTCCACCACCGTATCGTCGTGGTCCAGCACAAGACATTTGTATTTATTACTCATAATATACTCTCTTTATTCAAGATTCATAAAGCTGACTGTGGGCACGCCAACGGTCAGATCGCTCCTTTGCACCGTCAGAATACCGCCGTGCATAATGCTCTCCCACCTCTCCAGACTGCCGCCAAAGGAGATCTCCGAGAGGGCGTCACAGCCGCCGAAGGCGTCAAGATCCTCTATCTCACGCAGGTCCTTGGGGATAGCGATCCTGGTAAGAGAGGAGCAGTCGGCAAAGGCGTCAAAGCCGATAACTCCCGTACTTACGGGAAGTATAATAGAGGCAAGAGAAGCGCAGCCTTTAAAGGCTCTGCGCCCGATTTTGACAAGTTTAGTTGGCATATCGACGTATTTTAGCGATCTGCAGCCCTCAAAAGTGGACTCGTCGATAAGCCCCATATTAGCGGAAAGCTTCACGCCCTCAAGCGAAAAGCAGTTGGCGAAGGCGTTGAATTCCACCAGCACACAGCTGTCGGGAATAGTCACCTCACAAAGATTAAAGCAGTAGGCAAAGGCACCCGAGCCGATCATAATAAGCGACTCCGAGAGCTTAAGGCTGGAGAGTGATGCGCATGCCTCAAAGCAGCCCTCGCCGATCCTCTTCACACTGTCGGGAATAGCGATGCCCGTAAGCGACGGACAGGATGAGAATGCCTCGTCGAGAATCTCCTCAAGTCCGTGCTGAAGCACCACCCTGCGAAGGTTTACGCAGCCCGCAAAGGCGCAGGCGGATATTCGCTTCAGCGAGCGGGGCAGGGTGATCTCGGTCAGATGCTCGAAGTCACGGAAGGCATTCTCGCCGATCTCCAGAATTCCCTCGGGAATCACAAGCCGCGCGTTCTCGGGACAGTCCTCATACTGCCCCGAAAAAACTACAAGCTCTTCAATATTTATTTCTTTGTTTTCCATATCAGTTAAGTTTAGAAAGTGCGATAGTCAGCGACTCACGAACTTCGAGATATTTTTTGAGTTTCGCCTTTTCGCCCTCGATAACAGCCGCAGGCGCCTTGGCAACAAAGCCCTCGTTGGAAAGCTTCTTTTCAATTCGCTCGATCTCACCGTCGTTCTTCTTCATTTCGGCTGAAAGTCTTGCTCTCTCCTTCTCAAAGTCGATAACCTCTGCAAGAGGAATGTAAAGACGGCCTGCGTCGGTTGCGATCATAACCGCATCGTCGGACTCGTAGCTGTCGGTAAGGATAACCTCGGATGCGCCGGCAAGCTTCTCAAGGATCTTCGCAGCGCTCTTAAAGGTGTCCTCATACTTGGTCACAACGTAGAGCTTCGCCTTCTTTGAGGGGGGAACGTTCATCTCGGCTCTGCGTGTTCTGATAGCGGTGATGCAGGCGATGATGCGCTCAACGTGACCCTCTGCCTCTGCGTAATTAAGGTTGGGATCGAAGCCGGGATAGCTGCTTATCATAATAGACTCGCAGGTGTGGGGGATAGCCTGATAGATCTCCTCGGTGATGAAGGGCATATAAGGATGAAGCAGACCGAGAATACCCGTGAGAACACGAAGGAGAGTTCTCTTTGCGGTGAGAGCAGGCTCGCCGCCCTCGAAGATACGGCTCTTCGCCATCTCGATATACCAGTCGCAGAAGCTGTCCCAGGTGAATGTGTATATTTCGGAGAGCGCAACGCCAAGCTCGTAGTTGGCTACGTTGTCGTTTACGCTCTTTGCAAGCTTGTTAAATCTCGCAAGGATCCACTTGTCCTCGATGGTAAGCTCCTCCTCCTTTGCGGGAGTGAGCAGCTCCCCGTCGGACTCGGTAAGGTTCATAAGCACGAATCTTGATGCGTTCCAGAGCTTGTTTGCGAAGTTTCTCGCCGCCTCGATCTTCTCGTCGGAGAATCTCATATCGTTGCCGGGCGCATTACCCGTAGCAAGAGCAAATCTCAAAGCGTCAGCGCCGTACTCGTCGATGATCTTCAGAGGATCGATGCCGTTGCCAAGGGACTTGGACATCTTTCTGCCCTGCGCGTCACGTACAAGACCGTGGATAAATACGGTAGAGAAGGGCTTCTCGTCCATATGCTCAAGGCCGGAGAAGATCATTCTCGATACCCAGAAGGTGATGATGTCATAGCCTGTTACCAGGGTGTCGGTGGGATAGTATCTCTCAAGGTCGGCGGTCTTGTCGGGCCAGCCGAGAGTGGAGAAGGGCCAGAGAGCAGAGGAGAACCAGGTGTCAAGCACGTCCTCCTCCTGTCTTACGGCGCCGCCGCACTTGGGACAGGCAGTGATGTCGGTTTTGGATACCTCCATGTGACCGCACTCGTCGCAGTAGAAGGCGGGGATTCTGTGACCCCACCAGAGCTGACGGGAGATACACCAGTCGAGGATGTTGTTCATCCAGTTGAAGTAGTTCTTCGAGAATCTCTCGGGAACGAATCTGACAGAGCCGTTCTCAACCGCCTCGATAGCAGGCTTTGCCAGGGGCTTCATCTTAACGAACCACTGGTCGCTTGTAAGAGGCTCAACGGTTGTTCCGCAGCGGTAGCAGGTGCCAACATTGTGGTCGTGAGGCTCGGTCTTAACGAGATAGCCCTCGCTTTCAAGATCGGCAACAAGAGCCTTACGGCAGGCGTATCTGTCCATTCCCTCGTACTTGCCTGCGTAGGCGTTCATGGTGGCGTCGTCGTTCATAACCTTGATCTGCTCAAGGTCGTGGCGCTGACCTACAAGGAAGTCGTTGGGGTCGTGGGCGGGAGTGATCTTTACACAGCCGGTGCCGAAGCCGATCTCAACGTAATCGTCGGCAATAACGGGAATCTCTCTGCCAACGATAGGCAGAATAAGGGTCTTGCCGATCAGGTGCTTTGTATTCTCGTCATCGGGGTTAACCGCAACTGCGGTATCACCGAACATTGTCTCGGGTCTTGTGGTGGCGATCTCAACGTAGGAATCCTCGCCCTTGATGGGGTACTTGATATGCCAGAAGAAGCCTGGCTGATCCTTATACTCAACCTCTGCGTCGGAGAGGGCGGTAAGGCATCTGGGACACCAGTTGATGATTCTGTGACCACGGTAGATAAGGCCCTTGTTGTAAAGGTTTACGAATACCTCACGTACAGCTCTCGAGCAGCCCTCGTCCATGGTAAATCTCTGTCTTGACCAGTCGCAGGAGGCGCCCAGCTTCTTAAGCTGACCGGTGATGTGAGCCTCGTAGGAATCCTTCCACGCCCAAACACGCTGGAGGAACCTCTCACGACCCAGATCGTAGCGGGACAGACCCTCGTCCACACGAAGCCTCTCCTCAACCTTGATCTGTGTAGCAATACCTGCGTGGTCTGTGCCGGGTACCCAAAGGGTAGAGTAGCCCTGCATTCTCTTGGTACGAACGAGAATGTCCTGAAGGGTCTCGTCAAGAGCGTGACCCATGTGGAGCTGACCTGTTACGTTAGGCGGGGGAATAACGATAGAGAAGCTAGGCTTCTTATCGTCCTCGTCGGGCTTGAAATAACCCTTTTCGCACCAATTTTCATATATCCTGTCCTCAAACTCGGCAGGATTGTAATTTTTTGCTAGTTCTTTCATTTTATTTTCTTCCTTTCGGTATTAATTTCACTTTTGCGAAGCAAAAACTTCACTTCGGCTCTGCCGAAACTTCACTCGCCGCAAGGCGAACTTCACTTGTGCGAAGCACAAACTTCACTTTCTTACTGTCATCCTCATCCGCCTCGCATTCCACCTCTCGCTGCGGCTCATGTTTGCCGCTCGGGGAAATATAAGCGGCAATTACACTTTTCTGTACTACCACTCAGTATCATCTCCTCGCTTGGCAATATACCGCAAGCGGT
>CAZUJY010000084.1:0-8262 GCA_964620565.1 uncultured Ruminococcus sp.
TGGCTGAGGGCGTTACCAAGCCTCTCTTCGAGGTTAACCCCGTTCTTCTCGACCCCGATCTTGTAGCAGGCGCTACCCCCCTTCAGGCAATCAAGGACGGCGTTGCAGTTGAAGAGCTTCCTTCTCTTCTTGATATGCTCTTCGGCTTCAGAGGCGGCGCTATCGGTGAGGCTTGCATCATTGCGATCGTTATAGGCTTCGTTTATCTTGTGATCCGCAAGGTGATCAACTTCGAGACTCCTCTTATTATGGTTGCTACCGTGTTCCTTCTTTACCTCGTCGTAACCAAGGACGTTAACATAGCTCTCTATCAGGTTCTCGGCGGCGGTCTTGTATTCGCTGCTGTATATATGGCAACCGATTACGTTACCACTCCTATTACCAGAACTGGTAAGATGATATTCGCATTTGGTTGCGGTCTTATCACCTTCCTTATCAGAATGTACGGAAACTATCCCGAGGGAGCTTCCTTCGCAATCGTTTTCATGAACATTCTCTCTCCTTATATTGAAAAGCTTACCAAGCGCAAGGCTTTTGGAAAGAGAGGTAATAAGTAATGGATTTTAAGAAATCTTTAAAGGACGTCCTCGTTCTCTTAATTATCTGCTCTGTATTTGCCGTTCTTCTTGCGGCTACCAATTCTATTACAGCTCCCGTTATTAAGGCGGAGCTTGACAGTAAGGCTTACGAGGCTTATTTTGCGGTTATGCCCGAGGGCGCAGAATTTGACGTTTCAAGTACTGTTGATCTTTCCAAGTACACACTTCCCAAGACCGTTGTAGAAGCAAAGAAGGAAAATAACGGTATGGGTTACGCTATCAAGCTTGTTACCAAGGGTTATGCAGACGGTATGACTCTTATCGTAGGTGTTTCCGCCGACGGAATCGTAACCGGCGCTACCTGTATTGCTTCTAACGAGACCTGGGGTCTCGAGGGCACACTCGGCGACAAGTTTGAAGGCAAGGACGTTAACACGGCGGTTGACGTTGAGGCGGGAGTAACCAGCTATACCGTTAACGGCTTCCGTGCTGCTGTTATTGACGCTATTAACACTGCTACCATTCTCGGTGGCGGATCTGTTGATATCCGTACCGAGGAGGAGAAGTTCCAGGATGCTCTTGAGGCAGCGCTTCCCGATGGCGGTGAGGAATTCACCAAGCTTGTTCTTCTCTCTGCTCTCGAAGGTATCGACTCTGTTTACGAGGCTACTAACGGCGCAGGCTATGTATGTGTAATCGGCTCCGACTCTACAGGCACCTTCATCGGTGTTGGCGCAGACGGCGTTGCAGTTGGTGATGTCAGCGCAGAGCATAAGGCTCTTGCAGAGGCTGCTATTGCAAGCGTTAAGGCTAACGTGACTGTTGACGTAGACCTTACTCCTTATCAGGACAATAGCCTGATTGCTAATTACGTAAATTACGTTAAGAAGACCGGCACCGGTACCTATATGGTTGAGATCAAGACCTCCGGTAACTATACTGCAGAAACTCCTATCGTAATGCTTGTAGTTATTGATGCGGACGGCAAGATCGTTGATGCGCAGACTGTAAGTCATGCAGAAACACCCAGCGTAGGTGGAATACATCTTGAGGATGGCGAGTACAATTCCAACTTCATCGGCAAGGATCAGACCGAGGCAGGCGAGGTTGATATCATTTCCGGCGTAACCTTTACCACCGAGGCATACAAGAATGCAATTATTAACGCATTTAACGTTGTTTCTATCGTTAAGGGTGAGGAGGTTGATACCAGAACCGAGGAAGAGAAGTTCCAGGATGCTCTTGAAGCAGCCCTTCCCGGCAGTGAGGTATTCACCAAGTACTTCAAGGTTGAGATCATTGAAGGCATTGACTCTATCTACGTTGCAGACGGTGGCGCAGGCTACGTTTGCCTGATTGGTACCGACTCTACCGGCACCTTCATCGGTGTTGGCGCAGACGGTGTTGCAGTTGGCGAGGTCAGCGCAGAGCATAAGGCTCTTGCAGAGGGCGTTATCGCAAAGGTAATGGCGACCGAGCTTACCGATATTGATGTTTCTATGTATAACGTTAGCGGAGTTGATACAAACATAAGAAGAATCTTCAGACTTATCAATTATGTTCAGAAGACTGCTACCGGCAACTACATCATCGAGATTCAGTGTGACGGTCACGGTAAGAAGGGTGATCCCAGCCACGAGCACGCATCCGGCGAGCGTTACGTAATTAAGGTTTGTATCTCTGCTGACGGTGTAATTCTTGACTCCCAGACTATAAGCCACAGTGAGACATCCACCTGGGGCGGTCCTCAGCTTGAGGATGGAGCGTATAACTCCAACTTCATCGGTAAGAATGAAACCGAGTCCGGCGAGGTTGATACCGTTGCAGGTACTACTAATACAACCGGCGGATACAAGGAAGGTATTCTTCGTTGCTTCACCGCAATCGCTATTATTGAAGGAGGTGCCAATTAATGAATAAGAATAGTAAGCTTTGGACTGTACTGAAGGGCATTATTGTTGAGAACCCCGTTCTCGTTCTTGTTCTTGGTACCTGTCCTACTCTCGCAGTTTCCACCAGTATCGTTTCCGCAGTATCTATGGGTATTGCGGCAACGCTGGTTCTTATTTGCTCAAACGTAGTAATTTCTCTATTGAGAAAGATCATTCCCGACACAGTTCGTATTCCCTGCTACATTGTAGTTATCGCAGGCTTCGTTACCATAGTTCAGATGCTTCTTCAGGCATTCCTTCCTGAAATTTACGCTCTCCTTGGTAAGTGGCTGGCGCTTATAGTTGTTAACTGTATCATTCTTGGCAGAGCAGAGATGTTCGCAAGAAAGAACGGCCCTCTTGATTCGGCTCTTGACGGTCTTGGTATGGGTCTCGGCTTCCTTGTTGCTCTCGTTGCTATGGCTGCTATCAGAGAGATTCTTGGCACAGGTGCGATCGAGCTTAAGGACCTTGGTCTTGAGGCTATCAAGATCCCCGTTCTTTGCGATTACAACATTCCCATTCTCACATCTGCTCCCGGCGGATTCCTTGTTTACGGTATTCTTATTGCTATCGTTAACAAGATCGGTCCCAAGGCAGGAGCAGAGAAGAGAAAGAACTTCTCCTGTGAGAACTGTCCCTCCGCAGGTCTTTGCGGCAAGGTTTCCTGCTCTGAAAATGCAGAGCTTATTTCCGCAAGCGAAAACAACACTCTTGTAGAAAATAAGACAGAAAAGGAGAAAGCGTAAATGGATATTAAAACGTTGCTCTATATCGTGCTTGTAGGTGTATTTGCCAACAACTACGTTCTCCAGCAGACCACGGGTATCTGTCCCTTCCTCGGCGTATCCAAGAAGACCGACCAGGCTGTCGGTATGGGTGTTGCGGTTACCTTCGTAATGCTCGTTGCTACTGCGGTTACCTATCCTATTCAGAAGTATATTCTTGAGGCTCCTATCAATGAGAAGGGCGACACTCTTGAGTATCTTCAGACTATCGTTTTCATTCTCGTAATCGCAGCTCTCGTTCAGTTCGTTGAGATCATTCTTAAGAAGTTTATTCCTCCGCTTTACAAGTCGCTGGGTGTATATCTTCCCCTTATCACAACCAACTGCGCAGTGCTTGGTATTGCAATTGACAACCTCACCTTTGATTACGTTACCAACCTTGGAACCGCTCTCCTCTCCTCTCTCGGCGTAGGTCTCGGCTTCCTCTTCGCAATGGTACTTTTCGCAGGTGTTCGTTCCAAAATGGAAAACATTCCCGCACCCAAGGCTATGCAGGGTCTTCCTATTACTCTCGTTGCGGCGGCTATCGTTTCTCTTGCATTCTACGGATTTGCAGGCGTTCTCGATAATATGCTCGGAATGGCATAAGGAGGTAGAAAAATGGAAATACTTATAGCTTTAGCTGTTCTTGCGGTAATTGCTCTTATCTGCGCAATTATCCTTACCGTTTCCGCAACCTTCTTTGCAGTAAAGGAAAACGAAAAGGTGGTTGCGGTTCGTGACTGCCTCCCCGGCGCTAACTGCGGCGCCTGCGGTTACTCCGGCTGTGACGGATACGCAAAGGCTCTCGGTGAGGGTCAGTGCGATAACCCCAGCCTCTGTATCCCCGGCGGCGCTGACGTAGCTGCTCAGATCGGTGAGATCATGGGTCTTGCCGCAGGCGACGTTGATGCTAAGGTTGCTTACGTTGCTTGTAACGGTCATTGCAAGCCTGAGGACAGAAAATACGTTTACGACGGTATTAAGTCCTGTAAGGCTGCAAAGCTTACTTACTCGGGCGACACCGTTTGTACCTACGCTTGTCTTGGCTACGGCGATTGTATGGCGGTATGTCCCAAGGATGCTATCCACATCAATACCGAAAACGGTGTTGCTGAGGTTGATCCCACCAAATGTATTGGCTGCGGTCTTTGCGAAAAGACCTGTCCCAACAGTGTTATTCACATTCTCTCCGAGAAGACCAGAGTTGCTGTTAAGTGCTCCAGCCACGATAAGGGCGCTGTAACCAACAAGGCTTGCTCCAACGGTTGTATCGGATGTATGAAGTGTCAGAAGACTTGTCCTCACGGCGCAATCAAGGTTGAGAATAATCTCGCCGTAATTGATTATGATAAGTGTACAGGCTGTGGCGCTTGTGTAGAGGTATGCCCCAAGAAGTGTATTCATATTGAAAACTTCACCTGCGGTACTCACTTCTGATAATTTTTGTGAATCACATCTGAAAATACACAAAATGTAAACTAAAACAATACAAATAGATAACGCAAAGCGGTAAAATGCTTTGCGTTATCTAAACCAAAATAAGAGAAAGGAGAGGTTTTTATGGGCGAAAGGATCAAGAAGCTCTTTGAAAATAAAAAGCTGGTTTCGGATATTATTCTCGTTGCGGTGGCGCTCATTATCGGCCTTTCCGTTTTGCTCATTTTTTATCTGAATCGCACCGAGGGAGCGATGGCTGTCGTGTCGGTTGACGGCGACAAGATTGCCGAATATCCTCTGGCGATCGACGGTGTTTATTACCTCAACGACGGCACTAACGTTCTGGTTATCGAGGATGGCAAGGCCTATATGAGAGAGGCGACCTGCCCCGGCTATCAGGACTGCGTTGAGAGAGGTAAGATCTCCTTCGTCGGTGAGACTATCGTTTGCAAGCCCAATAAGCTTGTCGTCGAGATTGTCGGAGAGGGGGATGAGCTTATACAGTGAAAAAGCTTGATACGAAAAGACTCGTTACACTCTCGGCTCTCATTGCCGTTGCAATGATCCTTTCCTACATCGAGTCGCTGATCCCCGCATTTGTTGCGGTTCCCGGTGTGAAGATGGGACTTTCAAACATTGCCACCGTTTTCACTCTCTATGCACTTGGTTGGCCCTATGCTATTATCGTTTCGGTCATCCGTGTATTACTTTCGGCGCTGCTGTTCGGTAACGTCACCAGCCTTATTTACAGCCTTTCGGGTGCGGCGCTCGCTCTTGCATCAATGATCCTTCTGAAGAAGCTTGATAAATTCTCCTCGGTAGGTGTCAGCGTTGTTGGCGGTCTGTTTCATAACGTAGGACAGATCACGGCGGCTTGCCTTATAATGGAGACTAGCGCAATATCTCTCTACCTTATTCCCCTTACCATTTCGGGCACAATTGCCGGTGTGGTTATCGGTCTTGTTGCGGGAAATCTTGTAAATCGCATAAAAAAGTACTTATAAAAAGCTCTTGTATGATGCCAAAACGCGCATAAAACAAGAGCTTTTATTTTTTAATTGACAAATAATAGTTAGTATGGTAAAATAAGAATGGCGCATTACCGCCGCTGCGCTTGCCGCAAATGCGGACAGAATAAGGCGGAGAATGAAAAAACAAATGAAACTGAATTACAAGAGAACAATCCTTGTGGGCTTTGCTTTCTTCCTGATCAGTGCATTCTGGCAGGCTTATGATGCAATAGTTCCTCTTGCGCTCACCAATCACTTTGGTCTTCCCCAGACCATCTCGGGTATAGTAATGTCCATAGACAACGTTCTTGCGGTGTTTATGCTTCCTATTTTTGGCGCACTCTCGGATAAGGTAATGACCAGATTCGGCAGACGTACACCCTTTATTTTTATCGGTACTATCGCAGCCGTTCTTTCCTTTATCCTTCTTACCGTTGTAAACGGTATTCAGATCAACGCACTTATGGATGCAGGTATTGCCGACAGCTATCAGGCGGCTTATGATACTTACACATCCACGGTTGCGGAGCTTAAGGATAACTGTGCGGCGGGCTTTATCACCGAGTCGGCAAAGAATCTGGGCATTGAGCAGGCTGATGCCACTCTCACTGCTGTCAAGACGGCTCTCAGAGATCAGGCACTTGAGATCACTCTTAACAACATCTGGCCTCTCGTAGGCTATATTGCTATTCTTCTTCTCGTGCTTATCGCTATGGCAACCTTCCGTTCTCCCGCGGTTGCTCTTATGCCTGACGTAACCGTTAAACCTCTTCGTTCCAAGGGTAACGCTATCATCAACCTTATGGGTACCGCAGGCGGTATTATTGTCCTTTTGCTCAGCAACGTGTTTGGCATTTCTAAAAACCTCTATATGTCCTATACAGGCTACGTTGTTGCCACCTGTATTGTAATGGTTGTCGGTCTTATTATCTTCCTTACCACAGTTAAGGAGAAAAAGTGGGCTGATGAAATGGAGGAGCAGACAAAGGCTTTCGGTCTTGAGGATGCTCCTGCAGAGGAAGATACCGGCGCAAAGAGAACTCTCAGCAAGCCCGAGCTTCGCTCGCTTCTCCTTATTCTTGCATCTGTTGCGCTCTGGTATATCGGCTATAACTCTATTACAAGTAAGTATTCCGTTTACTCTACAAACGTTCTTGGCGTTGACTACGGTCTTACCCTTATCGTTGCGCAGGCGGCCGCTATCGTAGCCTACATCCCCGTAGGTATCGTAGCATCCAAGCTTGGCAGAAGAAAGACCATTCTCGCAGGTATCACTATGCTTGCCACCGCCTTCTTTATTGGTAACTTTATCGGCGCCGGCACCAGTAATCTGGTTATGTATCCCATCTTTGCTCTTGCAGGTATTGGTTGGGCTACCATTAACGTAAACTCCTTCCCCATGGTTGTTGAGCTTGCAAAGGGCGGCGAGGTCGGTAAGTATACCGGCTATTACTACACCGCGTCTATGGCGGCGCAGATCGTTGCTCCCATTCTCTCGGGTGCGCTCTACGACCTCTTCGACATCATCACCGACGGTAACGGTATGAGAGTTGTATTCTTCGCATTCGGTACTATCTTCGTTGTGGCATCCTTCGTAACAATGTTCTTCGTTAAGCACGGCGACGCTAAGGCTGAAAAGCAGAACGCTCTCGAGGCTCTCGGCGGCGCAGACGATTGATCTGAGGAAAAAACAATGATTGCTATACCTATTACGATAGTAGTTCTGTTCCTTCTTTACCTCTTCCTCATAGCTCCGAGAAACAGGAAGGAAATGAAGGATTATAAGACTAAAATGTATGCTCACCGTGGCCTGCATAACGACGAGAGGGCAGAGAACTCTATGTCCGCCTTCAAGGCAGCCGTGGATAGCGGATACGGTATTGAGCTTGACATCCGTCTTTCAAAGGACGGAAAGCTGGTGGTATTCCACGACGACACTCTCGACCGTGTTTGCGGCAGAGAGGGAAGGGTTATCGATTTTACCGCCGAGGAGCTTGCCACCTTTAGCCTTAACGGTACGGGAGAGGGCGTTCCGCTGTTCTCCGACGTTCTCTCGGTTATCGACGGCAAGGTTCCACTGTTGGTTGAGATTAAGGAAAATCCCGGTGACAACAGCGTTTCTCTCGCAGGCTGCGAGATGTTAAAGGACTATAAGGGTAACTATATTATCGAGTCCTTCAATCCCCTCTCGCTCAGAACCGTGAAGAAGAATATGCCCCATATCCCCCGTGGTATCCTCTCTCACCGCTATTATGCCTATGAGCCGTACAGAAAGCCTCTGTATTTTCTGCTCCAGGCGCTTCTTTTCAACTTCACCTGCCGTCCTGCCTTTATCGCCTACGATCACAGACACGCAAGATCCTTTGCGCTTCGCTTTGTTCGTGTAGTTTTCGGTGTACCTACTCTTGCATGGACGGTACGCTCTGCCGAGGATGAGGCGATAGCCCGTAAAGCAGGCTTCGACGGAATAATTTTTGAGAATTACTTACCTTGATAACCACGCTTTAATAAAAACATAGTGAGGCTGTCTCAAATGCAAATTTGAGGCAGCCTCTTTTTGGGGATAGTCAGATTT
>CAZUJY010000085.1:0-8260 GCA_964620565.1 uncultured Ruminococcus sp.
TGGCGGCGTAGCCGACGGAGAGGTCCAATTCTGCACTCTGCACTCTGCACTCTGCTCCAACTCTTGAAACATAGTCGCACTACTCGCCTCGATACACTCCACTCCTATTGCTCCTTGTTTCTGCGCATTCGCTACGTCAAAAACAGTTATCAACTGTTTTTGTCTGCTCCAACTCTTGAAACATAGTCGCACTACTCGCCTCGATACACTCCACTCCTATTGCTCCTTGTTTCTGCGCATTCGCTACGTCAAAAACAGTTATCAACTGTTTTTGTCTGCTCACTCTGCACTTTTATTGACTCAAGGAGTCAATAAATCTTACTGCCGCAAGGGCGGCAACCGCTCCGTCGGCGGTGGCGGTGGTGACCTGTCTTATCTCCTTGGTGCGACAGTCGCCCGCGACGAAGATGCCGTCGGGCGAGCCGTAGGGAACGCAGCCCTCGTCGGCGGTGATGTAGCCTCTGCCGTCAAGGGTGGTGACCGATGCAAAGGGCTTGTTCTCGGGTGCCTGACCGATGCAGACGAACATTCCGTCCACCGTCAGAAACCTCTCCTCGCCGCTCTCGGTGTTCTTTATCTCAATGGCACGAAGCTGCTCGTTGCCGATAATCTTTTTTACCACAGATGAGGTGATGACCTCTACGTTGGGACGGTCGAAAATGATCTTCTGAAGTCTTTCCTCGCCTGTTAAGAAGCCCAGATTCTGCACAAGATATACCTTCTCACAGCCCTCGGAGAGCAGAACTGCGTCCTGGAGCGCCGAATTTCCGCCGCCGATGACCGCAACCGTCTGTCCTCTGAAGAATGCGCCGTCGCATACCGCGCAGTAGGATATTCCCTGGCCTGTCAGTCTTTCCTCACCGTCAAGTCCCAGCCGTCTGTGATGAGAGCCTGCGGCGATGATAACCGCACGTGCCCGAAAGTCCTTGGACTGACATTTTACCGTATAATCTCCCGGCTCGCCCTCGATTCCAACGACCTCGTCAAGCTCGATCATACCGCCCTGGGCGAATACCTGCTCGATAAGCTTATCGGCAAGCTCGTTACCCGAGATCTCAAGGAATCCGGGATAATTCTCAACTCTGGGCGAATGGGTTATCTGTCCGCCGAAGGTGTCCTTTTCTATTACCAGAACCGATTTTTCGGCTCGTCTTGCATATATTGCGGCGGTAAGACCCGCAGGCCCTGCGCCGATGATTATTATGTCGTACAAAACTTTTCCTTTCTCACTGCGAGCAAAGCGAACAACTTCACTCGTGTAAACGAACTTCACTGCAACAGAATGTTGCAACTTCACTATATCAAGGGCGGATGTTTATATCCGCCCTTGATATTACTTCACTTATATATACCCTCACTCGTCCGATGGGTGAAGTTTTTGCTTCGCAAAAGTGAAGTTCTGCGAAGTGAAGTTCACTTCGTGAGTGAAGTTTGCGCCGATGGCGCAAGTGATTAAGCCTTAACGCAAATGCTGTCGCAATACGCCTTTATGTTGGAGGGGTTAGAGATAAGCTCTGCCTTATCACCCGAGATAACTACAAGGGTGGGAGCCTCCTTGATGCCGTAAGCCTTGGAAAGCTCGGCATTCTCCTCTGCCAGAAGCGCCTCGTAGCCGATGCCCGCCTGATCGAGGAACATCTTTGCCATACGGCACTTGGGACAGGTCTTGGTGGTGAAGAGAATAATTCTGTCGGGAGCAACCGCGCACTCGTTCTCTACCTCACATTCTGCACTCTGAATTTCCTCGTCAGAGGAATTCAGATAGAGCGGCTGCTTGCCCGTCAGCTTTGCCTCTGCGTAAACAACTCTGTCCTTATACTCCTGCGCCTTACCGTCGTTCCAGTTCTGTACGGGACGGTAGTAGCCTGTAATACGGCTGTAAACCTCGGTCTTTTCGCCGCACTCGGGACAGGCAAAATGCTCGCCTGCGATATAGCCGTGATTCTTACATACGCTGTAGGTGGGAGATATAGAATAATAAGGAAGCTTATAATTCTCTGCGATGGTTCTTACAAGGTTAGCGGCAGACTTCCAGGAGGGAAGCTTTTCGCCGAGATATGCGTGGAATACGGTACCCGAGGTGTAGAGGGTGTGAAGCTCGTCCTGCATATCAAGAGCCTCGAAGATGTCGTCGGTGAAGCCTACGGGAAGATGGCTGGAGTTGGTGTAATAGGGAGTGCCGCCGTTCTTGTCGGAGGCGGTGATAATGTCGGGATAGAAGCGCTTGTCGTGCTTTGCAAGACGGTAGGAGGTGGACTCTGCGGGAGTTGCCTCAAGGTTGTAGAGGTCGCCGTACTTCTCCTGATAGTCGGAGAGGCGCTCTCTCATGTGATTGAGCACGTCCTTGGTAAACTCACGGGTCTCTGCGTGGGTCATATCCTTGCGAAGCCACTTTGCGTTAAGGCCTGCCTCGTTCATACCAACAAGACCGATGGTGGAGAAGTGGTTGTTGAAGCTGCCGAGATAGCGCTTGGTGTAGGGATAAAGTCCCTCGCCCATAAGCTTGGTAATGATCTCACGCTTGATCTTCAGCGAGCGAGCCGAGATGTCGAGCATATGGTCAAGGCGCTTGTAGAAGTCCTCCTCGTTCTCGGCGAGGTAGGCAATTCTGGGCATATTGATAGTTACAACGCCGATAGAGCCGGTGGACTCACCGCTGCCGAAGAAGCCGCCCGACTTCTTACGAAGCTCACGGAGGTCAAGACGGAGACGGCAGCACATAGAACGCACGTCGGAGGGCTCCATATCGGAGTTGATGTAGTTGGAGAAGTAGGGGGTGCCGTACTTGGCGGTCATCTCGAAGAGAAGCTTGTTGTTCTCGGTCTCGGACCAGTCGAAGTCACGGGTAATGGAATAGGTAGGAATAGGATACTGGAAGCCACGGCCGTTGTAATCGCCCTCGATCATGGTCTCGATGAAGGCGCGGTTGATCATATCCATCTCCGCCTTACAGTCACCGTAGGTGAAGTCCATTTCCTTGCCTCCAACGATAGCGGGAAGATTCTTCAGATCCTCGGGAACGGTCCAGTCAAGAGTAATGTTGGAGAAGGGCGCCTGAGTACCCCAGCGGGAGGGAGTGTTTACACCGTAAATAAAGGACTCAACGCACTTCTTTGTCTGCTCGTAGGTAAGGTTGTCCACCTTAACAAAGGGAGCAAGATAGGTATCAAAGGAGGAGAATGCCTGTGCGCCTGCCCACTCGTTCTGCATAATGCCGAGGAAGTTGACCATCTGGTTGCAGAGAGAGGAAAGGTGCTTTGCGGGAGCAGAGGTGATCTTACCGGTAACGCCGCCAAGACCCTCCTTAATAAGCTGCTTCAAGGACCAGCCTGCGCAATAGCCTGTAAGCATAGACAGGTCGTGAAGGTGAATGTCTGCGTTTCTGTGAGCGTTTGCGATCTCGTCGTCGTAGATCTCGGAGAGCCAGTAGTTTGCGGTAATAGCGCCCGAGTTGTTAAGAATAAGACCGCCGACAGAGTAGGTAACGGTGGAGTTCTCCTTAACACGCCAGTCGTTGATCTTTACGTAGTTGTCAACGGTAGCCTTGTAGTCAAGCACGGTGGAGCTCATATCGCGAAGACGGGCGTGCTGACGGCGGTAGAGGATATACGCCTTTGCCACGTCGTCATAGCCTGCCCGAATAAGAACAGACTCAACGCTGTCCTGAATGTCCTCAACCGAGATGTGTCCGTCCTGGATCTTGGGCTCAAAGTCGGCGGTAACCTTAAGGGAGAGGAAATCAATGATTCCGGGCAGATAATTTCTCTCCTGCGCCTCAAAAGCAAGTGTAATAGCGTCAGAAATGCGATTTATGTCGAATTCGACGATCTTTCCGTCTCTTTTTAATACAGTATACATAGTTTTGCGTTCCTTTTTTATAGATATTTCAGGGCAGATTTTTGCCCCTTTTTAAAAAGCGTATAAGCCCCTACATCATATCATATTTATAGTAAAAAGTCAACAGAAAAAACACAAAATCTTGACTAAAAAATACAATTTCGGCACTATATATAGTTGTAAACTATATTTTGCATTTTTTATTTTCCCGAGAAAAAAGTCCTATTTTTAGGGGCTTTTTTGATGATGAATCTTTGTTTTGTTATATGGTATAATTTTCCAGCTTTGTGCAAGTTGTTCAAAGTCCCGCAAAATATGGAAAAAATGGGATTTTTTTGCATATTTTAGGTAAAAAGCGCCCCTTCTCCCACCGAGACGGTGAAAAGGGCGGAAAAACAAAAAGCCCTCGGGAAAAGAGAGCTTTTTTGATATATAGACGATATATGGGTGGCGATTTGACTTATTTGTGGTGTTCTTTCGCCTATCTAATCTCGGCGGCGGGGATAAATTCACGCAAAATGGCGAGAAGCTGCTCGGTTTCGGCTCTCGTGTATGCCGAAAAGCCACCCACAAGCAGATCGCCCTCGTCACGGTAGGTCTGAAGGAAGTATTTTTCATTTCCCGAGAGCCACTTGCCGATGGAGATCATATCACTCTCGGAGTGAAGCTCACGGACCAGGGTGGTGCGGAACTCAAAATCCACCCTGCCCTGCATCAGAATCTCGGCTGACTTGCGAATTTTCTCAAGAAGAGGCGAATCGCCGGCCTGTTCCTCTGTCTGCCCGATGGCTGTACCGGACGAGCAATCCTCGCCCCTACCCAGCCTTCCACTCGAGGGGAAGGTGTCAGCGCAGCCGACGGATGAGGTGTCTATTCCCGCGGTCAGATGATACTTCTCGGGCGAATTCTTTATGTCCATCGCCACGTAGTCCACAAGGCCGTCGTTTATAAGAGAGAGAAGCAGCTCGGGATTTGTGCCGTTGGTGTCCAGCTTGACCGAAAAGCCACGGGACTTTATCTCAAAAAGAAGCCGGGGCAGATCCCTGTGAAGTGTTGGCTCGCCACCGCTGACGCAAACCCCCTCCAGCCTGCCACTTCTTGAATCGAGAAAGGCGAGGAATTCCTCACGGCTTATGCTCTCCTCTCCGTCGCAGAGCACAAGCGAGCCGTTGTGACAGAAGGGGCATCTTATATTGCAACCGCCCGTAAAGACCGTGCAGGCGATAAGCCCGGGATAGTCTAAAAGGGTCAGCTTCTGAAGTCCTTTTATGATCATAATTTTCTTCCTTTATATTAATATATATATTATACCCCACGGCATATCAACTGTCAAGTGCGGTGAGAAAAAAGAGGAGAAAAACGCTGCAAAATCAAGCAATAAAAGCGGGCGAAAAACCGCCCAAAAGGAGCCTTCAAAAAGAGAAAAAATACGCCGCGGAAAGCGAGCGGAAAAGTCATCAAAAAAGAGGTATAATTCCCCCTTAAAAAGAGGTCAAAAGCCAGCCTTGAAAAGAGGCGTAAAATCGAAGAAAAAGCAGCTCGAAAAAAGAGGAAAATTCAATGGTAAAATAAAGGGTTTTTATGGGTCAAAACGAGGCGGAAAACGAGGCGGAAAGGCAAGGTAAAAAGGGTGAAAAAATCAAGAGAAAAACCAAGGGAAAACCCGAGCAAAAAAAAGAGGGCAAAAGAAGAAAAAAACAGGTGGAAATCAAGGCGCTTTACATCCATTTTCTCTTCCTTTTTCTTATGGCCTGCCATAGAATTAAAGCCTAGGCCTTACCCTCTGCTTTTCGGGTAAATTTCGATGGTGTATTTAAGTAAAAACGAGTTTTTGGCCATTTTTGAATTTTTTCAAATTTTTAAAAAGGAAAACCAAATTTTAAAACCGAAAATTTTAAAAATCCAAGCTTCAAAACAAAAAATTGGGGCAAATTTTCGCAAATTTTCGAAAAATTTTTGATTTTTTTCAAAAATTTCATCCGATTTCAAATTTTTGACCGATTTTTTGCGATTTTTTCAAACTTCGTTTCGTAAACATTAGTTTACGTAAACAAGGCTTTTTTCTCTTTCTCAAAAACCCCTTGACAAAACCCCAAACCTTTGCTATAATATTAGGGCAGAAGGGCAAAAACCGCCCTGTTTTTAAGCCTGATTTTTCGACTGCTTTCGCCCTTGAATTTGATGTTAAAATCATCCGAATTTTAGGAGAAAAATCATTCGGAAATTAAGCTGAAAATCACCCTGATTTGAGCCGAAAATTTTCCCTTAAAAATGCTCCTGTTTACCCTGCATTTTTAAAGACCTTTCGAGGCTTTTCACAGGCCGATTTTCTCCTCATTTTTTAACCTGATTTTCGACCCGGTTTTTGACCCGAATTTTGAGCCCTTTTCAAGCTCATTTTCGATGCGATTTTAAGTCTGATTTCCAGCTTAAATTCAAGCTTATTTTGAACTCAAAAATTGATGTTTTTTCAACTTGTATTTTTCATACTTTTTCGAGGTGTAGCGCAGTTGTGAGCAGACGAAAATAACCAAGGGTTGTTTTCGGCGTTGCGAATGCGCAGAAACAAGGTGAGCAAAAGGAAAATAGTTAATAACCATTTTCCTTGAAGCGAAGTCTCACGTTGCGAGCAAAGCAAACAAGGCTTGCCTTGTGAAGCTGTGCGACACAAAAGTAGACGGGTAAAATCCAAGCCGAGTGTATCGAGGCGACTAGTACGACTATGTTTCAAGAGAGAGCGCCATCTTGGGCGCGCGGATGCGGGCGCAGATATTTCTGTCACGCATAAATTTATATAGTTAATATTTCGAGGTGTAGCGCAGTTGGTAGCGCGCCAGTTTCGTGTCTCAATCACCACGCTCGGCGTAGAATTTTAGAGTAGAGCCGAAAGCCCCCACAAACACTGACTATTTTGGCGGTATCTCTGCCCCTGAAATTCCCGATTTCAGAGGCCCCGCCACATGTTTGACCACTTACAAATAAATCTAATATTTTTACCTTTTCGAGGTGTAGCGAAGGTGGTATCGCGCATCGTTCGGGACGATGAGATCGCAGGTTCGAGTCCTGTCACTTCGACCAAAAAACAGCCGAAAACAAGCCATTTTGACTTGTTTTCGGCTGTTTTTATATGCATTTTGCTCAAAAATGATAGCTTTTGGGGTGACCACATGTTTGCCTAAATTTCGAACCTTTGGACTGTTTTTTCACCGCGATTTTCACTTTGTTTCAAAAAATCCCTTTTCTTTGCTTACTGCGACTCAATTTTTGAGGGCTGACGATTGTTTTCGCCAGCCCTTCGTTTAATCACATTCGAGATTTCCTATCGTTAGTTCCGTTTCACCAACAACTATTGTCTGCGGTAGTTCATCGGTGACAAAATACGAATTTAGGGAGACCTCATAATCTATACCATTTACCGTGATAGTTTCAACAAATATGATATCGGTTGGGATAATATGCGCGTTTCTTGTAAAGATGTTGTAGTAGCAATCATCCCCCTTTAATGAATACAACAACCCAACAGATTCACCTTCACTATACAATCTACGATAGGCATAATCTTCTTCGAAAACACCATATCCAATGAATAGTTTTCGAACAGGACGGAATGTATGAATATGCTCCCCGTTTTCCTCATCAACTTGCCCCTCATTCCAAATAAAGTCCATCGTACCGTAATAGATATCATAATCATCCGTATGTATACAAGGATTGTCAGCAAATACTTTGCCGGCTGCCATTTTTGAGGTTAATCCGTAAGACTTACACATAACCGAAATGACAAGTAAGATCGAAAGAGCCACTACCAACACACTTGCTATAGATCCGAACATTGTAGCCGCTTTACGCATTTTTATATTCTTACGAACAATAACCTCATCCGGCTTATCTGTAAGAAAATAGTTTTTCTCCACTCCGAAGTATTTTTCAAGTGCCTCCATTGATTCATCACAAGGAAGTCCTAATCCCGACTCCCATTTAGCAACTGCGCTTCGACTAACAAATATCGCATCGGCGAGAGCTTGTTGTGAAATGTTTCTTTCGCTTCGTATTTTTTTAAGTTTTTCTTTTAACTCCATATACTCACCTCCGTGGCTTTCGATGCTATAATTATAGCACAAACACGGCAAAAACGATTGTTACTTATGTTTTTATGATTGTTACTTTGTTATTTTGCAATAATTATATCACTTTTTTATGAATATTTCAACCATTCAAAGATATAGGGGCTGACAGTTTTTCTTCTGTCAGCCCTCTGTGCATTATGCCGTTTTCGCCTTTTTCTTGAGGATGGCGATTTCCTTCTTCTTTTGCTCTATCATCTTGGCAAGCTCCTTTTCGCATTCTTCTCTCGTCTTGGCATACACGTTGAATTTCTTTCGGCTGCCGTCGGGGAGTCTTGGGAAGTAGCTTCCTTCCCACA
>CAZUJY010000086.1:0-8077 GCA_964620565.1 uncultured Ruminococcus sp.
TGCCCGAGATCGCACTCACGCCCCAGACGGTGAACATCTTCTGCCGCAGATACGGTGAGAGGGTGGCTGTCATTCACTCCTCGCTTTCGGCGGGCGAGCGATTTGACGCCTGGCGCAGAATAAAGCGTGGCGAGGTTGATCTTGTCATCGGCACACGCTCGGCAATTTTTGCTCCCTTAGACAATATCGGTATGATAGTTATCGACGAGGAGCATGAGCACACCTACAAGTCGGAGTCTAATCCCAAATACCACGCTAGAGATATTGCCGCATACCGTTGCGGAAGGAACAACGCGCTAATGCTTTTAGCCTCGGCAACCCCCTCGCTTGAAAGCTTTTATAAGGCAAAATCGGGAGTATACACCCTGGTTCCTCTCCGTGAGAGATACGGCGGAGTCAAGCTTCCGGATGCCATAATCGTCGATATGCGTGAGGAGCTTCGTCTTGGAAACACCTCGCCCATAAGCGACAGACTTCATAAGTCCTTAAACGAGGTGTACGAAAAGGACAATCAGGCTATCCTCTTCCTCAACCGCCGTGGCTACTCCACCCAGATAAGCTGTAAGGAGTGCGGTGAGGTGCTCAGCTGCCCCAGATGCTCGGTTTCGCTCACCTATCACAACGGCCCCGAGGGCGGCAGACTGCTCTGTCACATGTGCGGTCACAGTGAGAGAGTGCCGAAGACCTGTCCTGCCTGCTCTGCGGACAAGCTCTCCTTCCTTGGCTACGGCACACAGAAGCTGGAGGCGGAGCTTAACAAATACCTTCCCGATATGTCGGTGCTACGTATGGATGCCGACACCACAAGCGGCAAGCTGTCCTATGACAGAATGCTTGAGGATTTTCGGGAGGGAAGGGCGGATATTCTCCTTGGAACCCAGATGGTCGCCAAGGGTCACGATTTCCCGAGAGTGACACTGGTCGGCGTTGCGCTTGCGGACACCTCGCTCTACGTCAGCGATTTCCGTGCGGCAGAGAAGACCTTTTCGCTTCTCACCCAGGTAATCGGCAGAGCGGGCAGAGCCACGAACGGCGGCATCGCCATCATACAGACCTTTGCGCCGAAGAACGAGTGCATAAGACTAGCCTGTCTTCAGGATTACGAGAAGTTTTATGAGGGCGAGATAGCCATAAGACGTGAGCTTTCCTACCCGCCCTTCTGCGATATAGTAAATCTTACCTTGACCTCGGAGGACGAAGGGGAGCTTATGCGTGAGTCAAAGCATCTTTCCGACTCGCTTATCGGCAGGCTTCAGGGCGAGATGGGTAAATTACCCTTTATCGTCTTCGGTCCCTTTGAGGCGCAGGTTTATAAAATAAATGAAAAATACAGAATGAGAATGGTCGTAAAATGCAGACTGAATAAGCAGTCAAGACAGCTCTTCCACGAGCTGCTATGCGAGTTCTCCACCTCGAAGAGGGTTACTCTTGCGGTGGATATGAACCCTATGACCGTTTAATATTCAGGAGGATAAAACAATGGCAAAATTAAAAATAGTAAAGTTCGGCGATCCTATGCTCCGCAAGGTATCAAGACCGGTTACCGAAATAACCCCCAGAATACTGACGTTGCTTGACGATATGGTTGAGACCATGCGTGATGCAGGGGGATGCGGTCTTGCGGCGGTACAGGTTGGCGTTCTTCGCCGCATCGTTGTAATCGAGGTCGAGGACGGCAACGTTATCGAGCTTATAAACCCCAAGATCGTAGCCTTCGCAGGCGAGCAGATCGAGCAGGAGGGCTGTCTTTCCAATCCCGGTGAGTACGGTCTTACCAAGCGTCCCAAGGCGGTTACCGTAAGAGCTCTTAACCGTCACGGCGAGGAGTTTGAGCTTAGCGGCAGCGATCTTCTTGCACGTGCTATCTGTCACGAGTGCGATCACCTTGACGGCAAGCTCTATATCGACGTTCAGGTTCGCAAGCTCACAGGTGAGGGTAAGTAATGAAAAATATAATGTTTATGGGTACGCCCGAGATCTCGGCCATTTGCTTAAAGAAGCTTATTGAGGACGGTCACGGCATCTCGGCGGTCATCACCCGTGAGGATAAGCCAAGGGGAAGGGGAAACGTTATGACCCCCACTCCCGTAAAGGCTTTGGCAGAGGAGCATAATATCCCTGTTCATACTCCCAAGACTCTGCGTGACGAGGCCTTTGCCGAGCTTCTTGACAGCTACAAGCCCGAGATAATCGTAGTAGTTGCCTACGGCAAGATCCTGCCTCTTAACGTTATTGAATACCCTAAATTCGGCTGCGTGAATCTTCACGTATCCCTCCTCCCCAAGTACCGTGGCGCAGCTCCTATGCAGCGTGCTATAATGGAGGGCGAGAGCGAGACGGGTGTTACCGTTATGTATATGGCGGAGGGACTTGATACGGGCGACATTATCTCTGTCGAGAAATTCCCCATACTTCCCGAGGATGATTTTGAGGCGATCCACGACCGCTCCGCAGAGGTAGGCGGCAGACTTCTCTCCGAAACTATTGAAAAAATCGCTGACGGCACCGCCGAAAGAATCAAGCAGGACGACTCTCTCGCTTGCTATGCGAAGAAGGTTGAGAAGGAAGATTGTAAAGTAGACTTTACATTGTCTGCCAAAAAGCTTGATTGCATCATCAGAGGCGTCACTCCCATTCCGGGCGCATTTGCATATCTTGGCGGCAGGATGCTGAAGATCAACAAGGCGACCCCCATAGATGCAAAGGGCACACCCGGCAAGGTCATCGACCTTTCCGACAAGGGTGACGGCTACATCACCGTAGCTTGCGGCGAGGGTGCGCTGAGGATCACTACTCTTATTCCCGAGGGTAAGGGTAAAATGAGTGCGGGCGCATTCGTCCGTGGCAGAAAGATCGCGCTTGGAGATATTTTCGAATAAATTATTTCTGCGAAAGTCCGCAGAAAAATAAAACGGAGGCAGGCTTTTATGAACGTAAGACAGATCGCGCTTCGTCTGCTTGAGGAATACGAGGCAGGCGGAAAATTTGTAAATCTCGCTCTTTCCTCTCATCTTACCGACAATTTGTCGAAGGAGGATAAGGCGGCTTTAACTGCGCTTTTATACACCACAGTAGAGCGCAAGCTGACCTACGATTACTACATCTGCGCTATTTCCGAGCGATCGGAGAGCAGCATTGACCCTCATACGAGGAACATTCTCCGTCTTGGTTTTTGCCAGCTTATCGATATGCGCTCCATACCCGATTATGCGGCGGTAAACGAGACCGTCAGCCTGTCTAAAAATCCGGGTGAGCGCCGTTTTGTCAACGCGGTTCTCCGTGCTGCCGCAAAGCGAAGGGACGATCTGCCAAGTCCCGATGAGGAGAAGAACTACCGCCGCTATCTGTCGGTAAAGTACTCCTTCCCCCAGGCGACAGTAAAGCATCTTGACGCCCTCTATGGCAGAGAGGCTGCCGAGTGTATGCTTGATTTCTTTAACAACGTAAAGTACACCGATCTTACCGTAAATACCACTAAAATTTCGGTTTCCGACTATAAAAAGCTGCTTGAAAGTAAGCGATATAAGGTGGAGGAGAACGCGCTTGCGCCCCTTTCCTTACGTCTTGAGGGCTCGGTAAATCCCGAGCGACTTCCGGGCTTTGCCGAGGGCTATTTCTTCGTTCAGGACAGAGCCTCCGCGGTATGCTCGAGAATACTTGACCCCAAGGAGGGCGACCTTATTATCGACGTTTGCGCCGCCCCCGGTGGCAAGAGCTTCGGCGCGGCGATCCTTGCAGGCGACAGGTGTGATCTGCGTGCCTTTGATCTTCACGAGAGCAAGCTTTCGCTTATCCATTCGGGAGCCGACCGCCTTGGACTTAAGTCCGTCACCGCCCTTGGCAGAAATGCCATTGACCCGGACAGAAAGCTGATTGGCCTGGCTGACAAGGTGATCTGTGACGCCCCCTGCTCGGGACTTGGCGTTCTCGGTAAAAAGCCTGATCTCAGATATAAGGACATAACCCAGATAGGCGCTCTTCCCGACGTTCAGCTTGACATTCTCGCCGCATCCGCAAGGTATCTTAAGGAGGACGGCGAGCTGGTTTACTCTACCTGCACGCTGAACCCCGAGGAGAATGAGAGAGTGGTTGAGAAATTCCTTAAGGAAAACCCCGATTTCGAGCCTGCTCCATTCAGGGTAGGCGGCATTTCCTGTGATAACGCAATGCTCACCCTTCTCCCACACGTACATAACACCGACGGCTTCTTTATGGCAAAGATCAGAAGGAAAATATAAAAAATGACAACTAAAGTTGACTTATACTCGCTTTTACCCACCGAGCTTGAGGAATATTTTATCTCGATTGGCGAGCCGAAGTTCCGTGCAAAGCAGGTTTTTGCACGTCTTCACAAGGGCGAGCGCATCTCGGAGATTACCAATCTTTCGAAGGCTCTGAGGGAGCGTCTTGCAAATGAAACGCTTGACACTCTCCCCGAGGTTGAGGAAAAGCTTGTATCCAAAATAGACGGTACGGTAAAGTACCTTTTCCGTCTTCACGACGGCGCCTGTATTGAGAGCGTTTTTATGCGCTACAAGCACGGCAACACACTCTGCATTTCAAGTCAGGTGGGCTGTCGGATGGGCTGTAAATTCTGCGCCTCCACCATTGGCGGCAGAGTGCGTGACCTTTACCCCTCCGAGCTTCTCGGCCAGGTTATCGCCGCCGAGCGTGACAGCGGAGAGCGTATCTCCAATATCGTAATGATGGGCATTGGCGAGCCTCTTGACAACTACGACAACGTTATCAAGTTTCTTCGGCTTGTCAACCACCCCGACGGCCTTAACATAGGCTACCGACACATATCCCTGTCCACCTGCGGTGTGGTCAGCGGAATTGAAAAATTGGCGGAGGAAAATCTGCCTATCACCCTTTCCATCTCTCTGCACGCCGCAAATGATGAAAGACGCTCGGAGATCATGCCCATTAACAACAAATGGCGCATAAGTGAGCTTCTCTCCGCCTGCCTCTCCTACTACAACAAGACGGGCAGACGCATATCCTTTGAGTACACGCTGATCTCGGGCAAAAACGACAGCGAGGCAGATGCCACCGAGCTTGCAGACCTGCTTCTCGGAGCATTCCGTCAGTCTGGTGCGCCCATTCACGTTAATCTTATCAGGGTAAACGAGGTCAAGGAGACAGGCTTTAAGAAGGGAAGCGTGGAATCGGTAAACGCCTTTGCGAAGACCCTTGAGCGCCGTGGCATAACCGCCACCGTCAGACGTAGGCTGGGCAGTGACGTAAACGCCGCCTGCGGTCAGCTTCGCCGTTCCAATATGAACAAGGATACTTAATTAAAAAGGAAGAAAAACAGCTTGATTACAGAAAAATACGGCAAGGTCGTAAAGGGCCTTGGCGGACTTTACGAGGTGAGAATAGAGGGTAGTGGCTCGGTGGAGCGACTTGCCTGCCGTGCCAAGGGCGTGCTTCGACGTGACGAGGAGAAGGTGCTTATCGGCGACAACGTGACCGTCACTATCGACGACGCAACTCCCGACGGCATTGTTATTTCGGCTATCCACCCCCGTAAGAATTCGCTTATCCGTCCCCCTCTTGCCAACCTTGATTATTTATTTATAGTTTTCGCTGCGGCAAAGCCCTCGCCTGTTATCGAAACGGTGGACAAGCTTATTGCCATAGCGATCCACAACTCAATAACCCCCGTGGTCGTTATCACCAAGTCGGATCTTCAGTTTGATGCGGCGGAGGAATATTCGTCCGTTTATCGCCTTGTGGGAATACCCACCTTCATCACCTCATCCGAGGCAGGCGAGGGCATTGAGGAGCTTGCGACCTACATAAAGGAGAACGTGACCGATGGCAGGACCTCTGCCTTTGCGGGAGCCTCGGGCGTGGGTAAATCTACTCTGATGAACACCCTGTTCCCGGGCCTTACTCTTGCCACCGCCGAGATCTCACGTAAGATCGAGCGAGGCAGACACACCACCCGACACGTAGAGATCTTTGACATTGAGGCGACCTCGGAAACAGGCTTTCTTGCGGACACACCCGGCTTTTCGCTGATAGATTTCGCCCGCTTTGACTTTTTCTCCCTTGAGGAGCTTCTGCCCACCTTCCCCGAGCTTTTGCCCTACGTTGGTAAATGCCGCTATGCCGATTGCGCCCACGTTGGCGAGGGTGTAGACGAGTGTGCGGTGGCAAAGGCAGCTGCCGATGGCAGAATAGCCCCCAGCCGCCTTGAATCCTACCGTGCCATTTACAGAGTTTTAAAGAATAAAACGACATATTAAAAAAATGCACTCGATTGAGTGCATTTTTTATTTTACCGCCAGAATATCACAATGTTTGTTTATCGCGCGAATTCCGTTAGAGTGCTTTTGAAGGCAAAAAATAATATCAGAGTCTTTGATAAGAAATTCACGGCGTTTTCTTTTTGCATTTTTGGGGTCATTGTATGCAATATCGTAATCGAGGCTTAAGATATTAGGCCACCCTTCGTCGCCACCCTCATAAGCGAGCTTATCGTTTGATAATAGTACGTTAAAGAAAACATGGGGGTATTCAACCGCCAACTCGCAGAGCAGTCGGTAGATCATACCTTTAGTGTCACCTGCTGCGGTTACTATCCCAACGTTCCGCTCTTTTATAAGAGCTGTCAGACTTTCACGCATAATAGAGTATAGATCATCACCAAATTCATCCGCTTCCAAAATTGAAATAACAACCATTTTTTATCTCCCTTCGTATAGTGTTATCGGTATATAGACAATATAATTATACCCAATATATCGGTAATTGTCAAGAGCGTGAGCACAAGTTATACTTGTATCGAGGTGAAAAATATGATTTCCTACGAGCCTTTATACAAGACAATGAAAGAAAAAGGTATAACTACCTATACTCTTATCAACAAATATAATATCAGTCGTGGTCTTATCGACCGTCTTAAGCACAACAGACCGATTACTACCGTAACTCTTAACGATCTTTGTACCATACTTGATTGCAGAGTTGAGGACGTGATGGTTTACACCAAGGACGAATAATAGCCTTCTCCAGCGGGAGAAGGCTTTTTGAACATCTGTTGCTTTTAGATCTATGCGGCAGATTATTATAGATAAAAGACTGATTTGCTTCTTTTAGAAATTTTTCAAAAAACTTTCAAAAACCTATTGACAAATCCTATATAATATTGTATAATACTTAAGTCCGAAGACAGCAGGTTCCGGTAAAAGCGTAAGCTTTCCTGCCGAGGTAAGTAAACTTTAATATTTAGTATTTTAGTTGTCCTTTTCTCGGGGGTGGTATGCCTTATCGGAAAAGGATATTTTTTTATTGATTTTTATGGAGGTGGAACAATGCCAAGTAATAAGATTCTTGAAGAGAAGAAGCAAGTTGTTGAAACATTTGCCGCTAAGCTCCAGTCCGCTGTAGCAGGCGTTCTCGTTAAGTATGAAGGCATTACAGTTGCTGATGATACGGCACTTCGTGCGGCTCTTCGTAAGGCAGGTGTAGAATATACCGTTATGAAGAACACCCTCACCGGTCGCGCATGCGAAATCGCAGGCTACGGTGACATGAAGCAGTACCTTTCCGGTATGACCGCTATCGCAATCAGCCAGGACGACCCCATCGCTCCCGCTAAGATCATGAAGCAGTATGCTGACAAGATCAGCACCTTCGAGATCAAGGCAGGTTTCGTAGACGGTGGCATTCTTGATCAGGCAGGCGTTATTGAGCTCGCTGAGACTCCTTCTAAGGAAGTTCTTATCGGCCGTGTAATGGGCAGCCTTCAGTCGTCCCTTTACAGCTTTGCATACGTACTTCAGGCTATTATCGACAAAGATGGCGAGGCAGCTCCCGCAGAGGAAGCAGCTCCCGCTGAAGAAGCTCCCGCAGAGGCTTAATTCTGCAACACAATTACACAGTTATAAAATTTCTTAAATAACGGAGGATTTTAAAATGAACGAAAAGTCTACTCAGATCCTTGAAATCGTAAAGGGTCTTACCATTCTTGAACTCGCAGACCTTGTAAAGGCACTTGAGGAGGAGTTCGGTGTATCCGCAGCTCCCGTAGCAGTAGCAGCAGCTCCCGGCGCAGCAGCAGCTCCCG
>CAZUJY010000087.1:0-8069 GCA_964620565.1 uncultured Ruminococcus sp.
CGCCGAGCTTCATAACTACGATAACGTCGGAGATGGACATAGCCTCTTCCTGGTCATGTGTTACAAATACTGTGGTGATACCGGTTTCCTTCTGAATTCTTCTGATCTCCTCACGGGTCTGGAGACGAAGACGTGCGTCCAGGTTGGAGAGGGGCTCGTCAAGAAGAAGAACCTTAGGCATCTTTACGAGAGCTCTTGCAATAGCAACTCTCTGCTGCTGACCACCGGAAAGCTCGCTGGGCTTACGGTCCATAAGCTCGTCGATCTGAACAAGCTTTGCGGCCTCGTATGCTCTCTCAAGCATCTGTTCCTTGGTCATTTTGTCCTCACCCTTAAGGTTCTGAAGCGGGAACAGGATGTTCTGCTTAACAGTCATGTGAGGATAGAGCGCATAGTTCTGGAATACCAGACCTATTCCTCTGCTCTCGGGGGGAAGGTCGGTAACGTCCTCCTCGCCGAAGAAGATTTTTCCGCCGGAGGGCTGCTGAAGACCACTGATCATATAGAGAGTGGTGGACTTACCGCAACCGGAAGGACCGAGAAGACCAACGAGCTTGCCGTCGGGAATGGTAAAGGTAAAGTTATTTACCGCAATTACCTCTTCGTGAACCTTCTTGTTTCTGCCGGGGAAGATTTTTGTTAGATTTTGCAACTCAACTTTCATGGAATCTTCCTTTCATTATATAAAATTTATGTTGCTTCGCAAACAAATCAATAATCGGATCTGGCAGCCTTTTCTGCCTGCAGCTTCTGCTTGTACTCAAGCAGCGCCTCGGGGCTGTCGAATATCATCTGGCTGGACATATCAACAGCAACCGTCTGTGCCATAACGTCGTGGATTAGCGTTCTCTCTCTTGTAAAGAGGAAGAAGGCGATCTGGGCAATAAAGTAAAGTATAACGATAATAAGGGAGAAAATACCGCCGCCTGTGAATGACATAATCAGTACCAGAGCGGGAAGCAGGGTCTCAACCGTACACTTGCCGAGAATGGAACGAACGAACAGAAGCAGGGGGGAGATCTTCACAAGATCGTATCTGATAACGGCGATGCCGAATATCTTTTTGCCCAGGGTTTGTCCGTTTTTAAAGATCAGCGGTATGATAAACTCAAGAACCACGTACGAAAGCACCACGCTGGCAACCGACATAAAGATAACGAGGTTGATCTTCACCTGGTAGAGCAGAATCGCCTGCTCGTCCTGCTGGAACATCTTGTTTGCAAGCTCGTATCTTGCCTTATCCTCGTCGGAGAGCTTTTCGTACTCCTCTGTTCCGTAAAGTTCAAGATTTATATCATATTTTTCAGCGTAGCTTTTTTCAATATCCTCAAGTGCCTTCGAGTAGGTGTCGTAGCCGGTTATCCAGGATAGCAGAAGTGCAAAGATAACAACCAGCACACCAAGTATTGTAAAATCAAAAAGGGCGGCTGATATTCTTTTCCACATGTCCGCCTTTTGTAAATCGTAAACCATCAATTATTCCTTTCGCCTGAGAGCTAAAAAGTCACGTCCGACTCATCGAGATATATATTAAATTGTAACGAGTGCGCATGTGCGTACGCATTAAGAGTAGATATTCGTGCAAATATATTTTATCATATACAAAAAATAAAATCAACTCCACTTCACAAAAAAAAATAAATAAAAATATGTAACAGATTTGGATAAAATGCACAAAATTGCAGAAAAGGGTAGAAAAACAGAGAAGCCAAAAGAGCTTTTTGATTTACTTTGACGAGCTTTTTTTTGGAGGATAAAATCGCACGATCGGTCAAACAAAAAAGCAAAAATATTTTTTCACTCTTCAAAGTATATAAAGCAAAAAACTTTGAGAAAATGCGCAAAATGACAATTATAGTTGTCAAAAGACTGCATATTTATCCGCAAACCCGGTTATTAATCAAGCAAAATTGTAAGAGAAAATATAAAAGACGGTATTCAAAAAAACGCTTGAAATATATGCATTACTGTGTTATACTGTTATTAACCACACATAAAGGAGATATGTTATGAGAAAGAATTTTGGCGCTAAAACCTGGGCTTATCCTATGCCCGTATTCATTGTTGGAAGCTATGATAAGGACGGCAATGCAAATGCTATGAATGCCGCTTGGGGAGGTATTTACGACACAAATCAGATAATGGTATGCCTTGCCGACGATCACAAAACCACCGATAATATTAAGGTAAGCGGTGCTTTTACCGTCAGCTTTGCAACCGAAAGCACTGTTATCCCTGCCGATTACGTAGGAATTGTGTCTGCAAACGATAACCCCGATAAGCTTAAGGTGGCGGGCTTCCACCCCTCAAGAAGTGAGTTTGTTAACGCACCCCTCTTTGACGAGCTTCCCATGGCTGTTGAATGTAAGCTTCTTAAGTTCAACGAGGACGGCATCTGCATTGGCGAGATCGTTAACGTATCTGCTGACGAAAGTATTCTTGATGAGAACGGCCGCATCTGCTCCAAAAAGCTTGCGCCTATTTGCTACGACAGTGTAAGTCACAATTATCTTTCTCTTGGCGAGCCGGTGGGAAAGGCGTTCTTGGACGGAAAAAAGCTTATTTAATTTGCACTTATGCACAAAAAAGTTTATAGATTTTGCTAATTGATTTTAAATAATCGGTATGTTATCATATATTCGGCAAAGACATAAATTTACATAAATTAAGGAGAAGCAAATGAGTAACGAAGAAAAGAATTGTCTCGTAGACGGCGAGCCTGCCGAGATCGTGAAGGAAACAACCCCTGAAAACAACAAGAAGGAGTGTCCTTTGTGCAAGCTTCCAAAGAAACAGAAGATTTTAGTTGCGGTAGCAGGTGTGCTGCTTGTGGCTATAATCCTGACACTTGTTTTTACGCTTGGTGGATGTCTTAATCCCACTCCGGAGATTACGTCCGACACACTCTTCGTTAAGAAGGTTGAAAATATGCCTAAGGACTTCATTATGGGTATGGACGCATCTGCGGTTCCCTCCCTTGAGGCAAGCGGAGTTAAGTATTACGACTACGACGGTACCGAGAAGGACGTTTATGAGATCCTCAGCGAAAACGGTATCAATTACATAAGAGTACGTATCTGGAACGATCCCTTTGATGCGAACGGAAACGGCTACGGCGGCGGTAACTGCGACATCAATAACGCTATCGAGGTCGGCAAGCGTGCCACCGAGTACGGTATGAAGCTGCTTGTAAACTTTCATTACTCCGACTTCTGGGCTGACCCCGCAAAGCAGCAGGCTCCCAAGGCATGGAAGTATATGAACGTTGACAGTAAGGCTAACGCGGTGTACGAGTATACCAAGGATTGTCTGCAGCAGCTTGTTAACGAGGGCATTGATATCGGTATGGTACAGGTTGGTAACGAGACCACAGGTAAGATGTGCGGCGAGACTCAGTGGAAGAATATTGCAAAGCTTATGCAGTCGGGCTCTTCTGCCGTTCGTGAGGTTTGTCCCGATGCTCTTGTAGCCATCCACTTCACCAACCCCGAGAAGATCACAAATTACGAGAGCTATAGCGCAAACCTTGATTACTTCGGAGTAGATTACGACGTATTTGCATCCTCTTATTATCCCGCATGGCACGGCACTCTTGAAAATCTTGCCACCGTTCTTAATAAGGTTGCTGACGATTACGGAAAGAAGACTATGATCATTGAGACCGCCTATGCCAACACCACCGAGGATACCGACTTCTACGGTAACGGCGGCACAGACGGCGTAAAGGAATATCCTTTCTCCGAGCAGGGACAGGCAAACCACATCAGAGAGCTTACCGATACTGCGGTTAACAAGATGAATAACTGCATCGGTATCTGCTATTGGGAGGGCACCTGGATCTCCGTTGGCGGCGAGACCTGGGAGGACAACTCTGCTATCTGGGAGCAGTACGGCTCCGGTTGGGCAAGCTCCTATGCAGGCGAGTACGATCCCGATGACGCGGGTCAGTGGTACGGCGGATGCTCGGTTGATAACCAGGCATTCTTTGATGCGACAGGTAAGGTTCGTGAATCCCTCAAGGTATTCGCTCTTGTCAGAACGGGTAACGAGATTCCCGTTGTTGCCGAGGAGATTGAGGAGACCACGCTTATTCTCGACCTTAACGGCGAGATCAAGCTTCCCGAGAAGGTTAACGCCATTATGAACGACAACTCCAGAAAAGAGGTTGACGTCGTATGGCATAACGTTGACGTAGAGACTATGAAGAATTCCGGTCCCGCAAAGTACGTTATCAAAGGTACCGCAGACGGCATGGAGGCTATCTGTAACGTTTCTATGGTTGAGTATAACTACATTCAGAACTGGTCCTTCGAGGACGATCTTAACGCTACCGGATGGACCACCAGCTTCCCCAAGAAGTTAAACGAGCTTAAGGTTATGGATAAGGCTGACGATTCCCAGACGGGAACAAGACATTTCCACTTCTGGAGCAGCGAGGCTGTTGAGTTCAATCTTGAGCAGGAGATCAAGAATCTCGGTACAGGCAAATATAAGTATGCTCTTTCTACTATGGGTGGAGATATGGGCGAATACACTTCTTACACCTATATTAAGATCAACGGCGAGATAGTTGCAACCGCCGATGCCACCTTCACTGCTTGGAGCGAGTGGCATACCACCGAGTTCATTGAGATCGACTACACCGAGGGCGATACTATCGTTGTCGGCATTTACGTTAAGGCTGCCTCGGGCGCATGGGGTAGCATTGACGACGTTATGCTCAATTCGGTAAAGGAGTAATTAATGAGTAACGAAGTAAACAAAGAGGTTATCTCTGCCGACGCTTGTGCGGCAGAGAACACCCCTGCAGAGAATAAAAGCCCTTACGAGCAAGAAAAATGTAAAAGAAAGTTTACAAAAAAGGCAAAGATAGCTATTATTTCAGGCGTTTCTGTTCTTCTTGTGGTTGCCATAGTATTCGGTATTCTGGCAGCCTGCGGCCTTCTTACACCTTATGAAAAAATGGTTGACCCTATCGACGATAATTACCGTACCTTCTATCAGATTTTCGTAGGATCCTTCTCGGACTCCGACGGCGACGGCATCGGAGACCTGAGAGGTATTATCAACCGCATTGATTATCTCAATGACGGTGATATCAACGGCGGAGACGATCTTGGCGTTCAGGGCATTTGGCTTTCCCCCATATTCTCATCTCCTACATATCATAAATACGATACTAACGATTATTATACGGTAGACCCAAGATTCGGCACCGAGGAAGACCTTAAGGAGCTTATCAGGCTTTGTGACGAGCGTAACGTCAAGATCATTCTTGACCTAGTTCTTAATCACACCTCCACAGGTAACTCCTGGTTCCTTAACTTCAGAACCGCAAGAAGAAACGGCGATTCTTCTAATAAGTATTATGACTATTATACCTGCGTTACAGCATCCGAAAAGGTTGGCGGCAGATCCTATCAGTCGCTTACAGGCACGAATTACTACTATGAGTGCAACTTCTCGACAGGAATGCCCGAGCTTAACTATGATAACCCCGATGTAAAAGAGGAGATGCTCAATGTCGCCAAGTACTACATTGATCTCGGCATCGACGGCTTCCGCTTTGATGCTATAAAGTACATCTATTACGGTGACACAAAGGCATCTGCCGAGTTCTGGGAGTGGTATATGGACGAGCTCAGAGCGTACGACCCTGATATCTACTGTGTAGGTGAGTGCTGGTCTACCGAGAGCGAGATAATGCAGTATTACGGCTCTATGAACTGCTTTAACTTCGCTATGTCCGGAGCTGAAAGCTATGCGGCTACAACGGCAAAGGGCAAGACAAAGCTCGGCGCCTATCTCAACTATGTTGAGAGATTCCAGGATAAGGTACAGGAAAACAACCCCGACGGTATGCCCATTCAGTTCCTCTCAAATCACGATCAGGACAGAATTGCAGGCGCATTTATATACCCCGATCAGATGAAGATGCTGGCTAACCTTTATCTTCTTTCTCCCGGATCCCCCTTCATTTATTACGGTGAGGAGCTTGGTATAAAGGGCTCGAGAGGCGGCGCAAACACCGATGCAAACCGTCGACTTGCAATGCTTTGGGGTGACGGTGATACCGTATCCGATCCCGTTGGTACGACCTATCCCGAGTCTGCGCAGATTGATTCTACCGTTCAGTCCCAGCTTGATGATGAAAGCAGTATGCTTAGGCATTATTCCAAGCTCATAGGTATCCGTAACAGATACCCCGCAATAGCACGTGGTAACTACGCTGCTTTCACAACAAGTGAGACTGATCTTGGTGGATTTGTCGTTGAATATAACGGTAAATTCCTTTACATACTTCACAATGTTTCCGAGGAATCTATCACCGTTGACGTCAGCGGAATTGAAGGACTCACGTCCTGGCCGGACAATGCGCAGTTGCTTGATTACGTTGGTGTCGGTGGCGCAGATCTTGACGGAAATTCGCTCACGGTTGATGGACGTACAAGCGTGATCATCGGCGGTGATGACGTTGATATTTATGGTAAAAAGTAAATTAAACTTTGCAAATGATGGTAATAACAGATGGAAAATAAGTTTGTAGTTAATATTATTCACCGCCCTGAGTTATCTCCCGAGTATGCCGAAAAGGCGCTCGGAGGTGCCAAGGGCGTACGTGACGAGTCGCTGGACATTTTCAGATTCCAGCAGGATTGCGCTCACAAATACGGTTTAAAAACCACAATTCAGATTACCTATGCATCTCTCTTCTCCGACGTGATTATTGAGCTTGCGAAGGAGGAGCACGAGAAGTACGGTGACGAGATTGGACTTTCGCTTCTGGGTCTTCCATGTCCTGAATTCAGAGCAAAATACAAGACCGAGGACTTCTGTATCTGGATGTTCGACGAGGCGACGAAAAGAGAGATAATCGACGACGTTTTCAGCAAATTTTACGAGAAATTCGGCTTCTATCCCGAGTCCACCAGCAGCTATTTCCTTGACGCCTACACCATAAACTACATTAAGGAGAGATATCCTTCGGTAAAGTGCGCGGTGGCTACCTGCTGGGAGGAGGGCCCCAAGGCTTATCATACCTGTAACAACTCCTGGTATACCTTTATGGATGGCGGTCCCTGGAACCCTTGGATTCCTTCAAAGGTAAATTCCCACTGTCCCGCATCCGATGAAAGCGACGATTCGGGCATTGTTGCCATTCCTCACCTCTCCCGTGACCTTATGGCATGCTTCGACGGTAACGGCTCTAATTTCGGCACTCATCCCCAGAACGTTCTCCGTGGTATGATCTACTACAACGAGAATGGCGAATATGAGTATCCTTACCTTTATAATCTTATCGATCAGTACCGTCATCTTGCGAAATACAACGACGGCTACAGCTATAATATGATGTTCGTAGGTCCCGGTTGGCTTAACAAAATGGGTCGTTGGGAGGCTCCCTACGAGCTTCTTGCCAAGTCCTATGACGACGGCATGAAATACTACGGCAAGCTTAAGAGCGAGGGCAAGCTTATAGATATGACTATGAGCGAGTTTGCCGACTATTACCGCTCCTGCCACAAGGACTATAAGCGTGGCGAGTGCGCTCTCTGGAAGGATATTCTTTACGGCAGCCGTAAGGAGTACTTCTGGTATGCCGACCCCTCTATGAGAACCTGCTTTGACTTCAATCAGGGCGGCGCAATGATCGACCTTCGTCCCTACGTTGCCAGAATTCCTCAGCAGACGGGCATCGGTACCGAGAATGTTTACGACGCATCCTATCCTTACCTTATACAGATCAACTACCGTGCAGGCTTCTTCACTCACTATGCCGGCGCAGGAACAGTAAAGTCCTGCAAAGTTACTGCAAGAGGTCAGAGCGCAGATCTCTGCCTTACCAGAACCATGGCTAAATGGGAGAGAATAGACGGCGGTGTTAAGCTTACCACCGATCCCGTGACCCTTACTCTCGGTGGTCTTGACGTTGTTATTCAGTCGGTATTCACCATCCTCGACGGAGAGGGCAGGGTGATCACCGAGCGCAATATTCTCAACGATCTCGGCGGCGAGCAGGTCAAGTTCACCGAGTACTTTACAGGTGGCTTCGGCACTACCGAGTATCA
>CAZUJY010000088.1:0-7969 GCA_964620565.1 uncultured Ruminococcus sp.
GCGGTGGATGAGGCGCCTTCGGGTCGCAAAGCGACGCTTCTCGCCTAAATCTGACCATCCCCAAAAAGAGGCTGCCTCAAATTTGCATTTGAGACAGCCTCTTTTTTATATTGCAAGATTGCGAAGGCGCTTTTTGTCGAGAATTTTAATTCCCTCGCTTCGTGATGAGGAGATAATGCCCTCGGAGGCGAAGTATTTAAGCATTCTTGACACCACCTCACGGGCAGAGCCCATATATTTTGCTATCTGCTCGTGGGTCAGCTTGATGCTGTCGCTGCCATTCTTTGATGCCTCGTCAAGCAGGAAGATAGCAAGGCGCTTGTCCATACTCATAAAGAGTATCTGCTGCATGACCCACATAACGTCGGAAAAGCGGGCAAGGGCGGTCTCGTAGGTAAAGATCTTCACCTCGTCCGACCTCTGCCACACGCCCTCGTATGCGCAGCCGCCAACCACAACGCACTCGCTGTCCTCCTCGGCGTCGATAAATACGTCGAAGGTCAGATTATCCAGCACGCAGGATGCGGAGAGAATACACATCTCCCCGGGGAAAAGTCGGTAGAGCGTTATCTCCTTGCCCTCGTCGGAGAGCAGGTAAACACGCAGACAGCCGCTTTTTATAAGAATAACACCGGTACAGTTGCCGCCGTCGTGAATGTTTATTCCTCTGTTATATTTTACGTAGTGGGAGGAATGGAGAAAGGTATCCTTATCCCACTTGCTGAGGTTTTCCCAGAAAGGAAACGCTTCCTCAAAAACCTTGATTAATTCTTGTTCGTTCATTTCAAATCTCAATTCTGTCGCCTGCGGACAGATATTCCAATCTATTTATATATGTTTTTATAAAATCAAACTGTTCCTTACCCGTGCAATGACAGGTGTAGAATTTGCAACCCGAGAGCTCAAGCTCTTTGGCACGCTCTGAAAGCTCATCACCCACAGGCATAGCCATAAAGTGAAAGCCGCCGACAAATACGTCGGGCTTAAATTTCTTAATAATGGATAAAATCCCCTTGTGAGAGCAGCCGCTGATAAGCACACGCCAATTACCCTCCTCGACAAGAAGGTATTGCTCGTGGTCAAAACGGTCGGGGAGACGGCCTCGGTCGCTCATCACCGTCAACCCTGCGCTGTCCTCGGGAGGAGAATCAAGGTTTACCAGTGTCAACCCCTCGCATATCCTTATCTCGCTCTCCGTAAATATCAGCCTATTACTATCCGAGAGGGAGGGGTCAAGACCGATATATTTTTCGCTGTTATAGTAGGGCAAAAAGGCGTTTTTGCTTATATAAACAGGCGCGTTTTTATTGATTTCAAGAAATTTCTTAAGCCCTCCGCCGTGGTCGTAGTGACCGTGTGACAGGATAGCGGTATCCACTGCCGAAAGGTCCACCGAGAGCCTCTCTGCGTTTGAAACAAAGCTGTCGCTCTGACCGAAGTCAAAGAGTATTCTCCTGTCCACAGCCTCGATATAGAGCGACAGTCCGTGCTCGCTGACTATCCCCTCACGCCCCGAGGTGTTTTCTATAAGGGAGATTATTTTCATATCTGCTCCTTAAGTTCTGAAAAAATAATCTTTATACAATAAAATTATAGCACCATTTTCCATTTATGTCAATAAAATAAAAATTTTAAAAAAAGCAAAAAAATGTGACAAAGTCACATACAAGGGGCAAAAAGTGTGCTATAATGTAATCACAAAACAAAAAACAACCCATGGAGGAATAAAAATATGTCTAAAACCAAATTCTACATCTGTGAAAAGTGCGGCAACCTTATTGAGAAGATCGACGACTCGGGCGTTCCCGTAGTATGCTGCGGTCAGAAGATGACTCCCATTGAGGCAGGTACCGTTGAGGCAAGCCGTGAGAAGCACATTCCCGTTGTTACCGTCGAGGGCAACCTTGTAAGAGTAGTTGTTGGCTCGGTAGAGCATCCTATGGCAGAGGAGCACTCTATCCTCTGGGTAGAGCTTAAGACCGACAAGGGCTCTCAGAGAAAGCGCCTTCCTGTAGGCGCACACCCCTCCGTAACCTTCGCGCTCTCGGATGAAACTCCCCTCGAGGTTTATGCTTACTGCAACCTCCACGGTCTCTGGAAGTCCGAGATTTAAGGCAAAATGTAAATAATACCTAACAAAAAGGAGCAAAATAATGAACGAAAGAGTACACGAGCTGCTTAATGATCAGATAAACAAGGAGCTTTACAGCGCTTACCTTTACCTTGATTTTTCCAACTACTTCAAGCGTGTGGGCCTTGACGGCTTTGCAAATTGGTATATGATTCAGGCTAAGGAGGAGCGTGATCACGCAATGCTCTTCTATCAGTATCTTCAGAACGAGAGCCTTGAGGTTACATTAAAGGCGATCGACAAGCCCGACAAGGAGCTTACAAGCCATATGGCAGTTCTCGAGGCAGGCCTTGAGCACGAAAAGTACGTTACCGGTCTTATCCACGACATCTATGCCGAGGCGTATAAGATCCACGACTTCCGCACCATGCAGTTCCTTGACTGGTTCGTTAAGGAGCAGGGCGAGGAGGAGACCAACGCCAACGATATGATTACCAAGATGGAGCTGTTCGGCTCCGATCCCAGAAGCCTTTACTTGCTTAATCAGGAGCTTGCGGCAAGAGTTTATTCCGCGCCTTCGCTGGTTTTATAATCAGATTCTTCATTCTTTATTCTCTCTTGCCTAAGGAGTCGTTATGGATATCGTATTACTTATCTCCCTGGTTGCCCTGGGAGTCGGCGGCGCAACAATAATCGGTGCGCTTATCGGCTTTGCATTTAAAAAAATATCCCATAAATTCTCGGATATCATACTCTCCTTTGCGGCGGGTGTAATGCTTGCCGCTGCGGTGCTGGGCCTTATCATTCCATCTATAGAGCAGGGCTCCAAGTACGGTAAATGGGCGGCGCTTTTTATGACGGTTATCGGCATATTCGCAGGCGCTCTCTGCCTTAACCTTATAGACAGGCTCGTTCCTCACCTCCACGCTCTTGCGGGGGTAGAGCAGGAGCAGCACGACAACAAGGGGCTTAACAAGGTTCTCCTCTTCGTTATGGCTATCGCCATACATAATCTGCCCGAGGGAATTGCGGCAGGTGTTGGCTTTGGCTCGGGGGATACCACGGGTGCGCTGATAATCGCAGGCGGTATCGCTTTACAGAATATCCCCGAGGGTATGGTCATCATCGCTCCTATGCTCGCCTCGGGTGTGAGCAAAAAGCGCACTTTCCTTGTCGCCTCTCTCACAGGTCTTGTGGAGGTTGTGGGTACGCTTATCGGCTTTCTTGCGGTCAGCATCTCCTCTGCAATATTGCCCTTCGCTCTTGCCTTTGCGGGCGGAACGATGCTCTACGTTATCAGCGACGAGATGATCCCCGAGACTCACGCTCACGGCGCCCAGCGAGGCGCAACCTACGCACTTCTCGGCGGCTTTGCGCTGATGATGTGCATGGACTACCTGCTTGGATAAATTTTAAAAGCGCTCCGACGTCCTCGGGGTGCTTTTTATATGATTGACAAGTCTTTCTTGCTGTGGTATAATAAGAACAGCGATTTCCTGAATAAAGAAAAAGGAAAGAAAGACAATGACAAAAGTAAAGACCAAAGCCCAAGGCGGCTTAACATTAAAGCATAAGATCGGCTATGCCCTGGGAGATGCAGGCGGCTGTATGACCTTCCTCATTATGGGCAAATTCTTCGCCAACTACTGCACCGACGTTCTCAAGATCGAGGAAGGACTTGTTTCGGTGCTGCTCTTAGTTTGGAACATCTGGGACTTTATCAACGACCCGATCATGGGTACACTGATGGATAAGAGCTTTGCCAGAAACAAAAATCCCCGTGGCAAGTTCCGTCCCTGGCTCCTTCGAAGCGCACCCCTTGTTTGCGTGTTCTTCATTATGCTGTTCTCTGTGCCCACCCTCTTTGACGGTATTGCAAACCTGATGGTTCTCTTCGCCCTCAAGGTGCTTTACGAGGCGGCGTATACAATGTTCAATATACCTATGGGCGCTCTCCTTTCGGCTATGTCCTCCAACAATCACGAGCGCGCCGCCCTTTCCTCTGCAAGAGGTATCGGCTCGGGTATAGGTAACGCGCTTCCTCTTGCGATTATGCCTTTCCTTATCGACTATTACGGTAAGACCAACAAGATGGGTTATTTCATCGGTGCGGCTATCTGCTCGGTGATCGGTCTTGCCTTGTCCTTGGGCCATTATTTCTTCACCGAGGAGAGAACGTCAAATCCCGTTGCCGATGCTGCTGACAGCCCCGAGATCAAGTTTACCGATATACTTGATGTGTTCCGTCACAACAGACCCTTCGTTGCGCTTTGCGTTCACGGTCTCAGCATCTGCCTGATGCAGAGCACCTCCGAGACCATCGACAGCTATTTCTATGACGGTGTTTACGGCGGAAAGTCGCTTATGGCTATCGGTATGGCGATCACAGGCCCTGTTATGATACTTACCTTTATCGTTGCTCCCATGATCGCAAAGAAGACAGGCCTTGAAAAATTCATTCGCTACGGTATAGTTGTCGGCTGTGCGCTTTATCTTCTGCTCTTCCTCTTCCACATGATCTTCTACATAGATCCTTACGTGCATATGGTGGTAAAGGGTCTGGCGCTCGGACTTTCATCTATGTCGATATATATGCAGTGGGGATTCGTAGGTGAGGCGATAGACTACAATGAGATGATAACAGGCAAGCGCGCGGAGGGCTCTATCTACGGTATCTTCAACCTGGCTCGCCGTGTGGGTCAGGCTATCGGAAGCTCGCTGGCTATCGGTCTGCTCGACGTGTTCAAGTATGACAGCGATACGATCATTCAGAGCGACTTTACTATCACAGGCTTCAAGATTATCGGTATGCTCCTGCCCGGTATATTCGTTATCGGCTCCTGGGTGGCATTCAGATTTATCTGGAATATGAACGACGAAACACGTAAGAAGCTTGAGGACTTTAAAATGGCTCAGCAGACAGAATGCGGAGTGAAGGACTCCGAAGAAACCGCTTAAAGCGAAGGAAGAATTATGGAAAAGCTTATTAACACACCTTGCGGCAGGATCAGAGGCGGCGATTGCCGCCTGCCCGACACGGTCGCATTCAAGGGCATTCGCTATGCTACGGCAGGCAGATGGGAGTATCCGAGGGTAGTTGAGAGCTGGGATGGAATATACGATGCCACCGAGTACGGCAGCTGCTCCTATCAGCCCAGAGCCTTCTATAACGAGGAGGAAAACCGGAAGAAGATATTCTACTACAACGAGTTCCGCCGTGGCGAAAAATATACCTACAGTGAGGACTGCCTGTTCCTTAATATCTGGACACCGAGCCATGCTACCGAGAACAGCAGGCTGCCTGTAATAGTCTATATTCACGGCGGCGGTTACATCGGTGGCTGCGCTCACGAAAAGCAGTTTGACGATCCCGCCTGGCCCACAAGGGACGTGGTTGCGGTGACAATAAATTACCGACTCGGGCCTATGGGCTTTCTCTGTCTGCCGGGACTTCATGAGGAGGCGGGGCATACGGGCAACTACGGTCTTTACGATCAGCTGGCGGCGCTCAGGTTCGTGAAAAATAATATTTCTGCCTTTGGCGGCGATCCCGACAGAGTGACGGTAATGGGACAGAGCGCAGGAGCAATGAGCGTTCAGCTGCTCTGCTCAAGCCCGCTTTCAGAGGGACTGTTTTCCCGAGCCGTGATGTCCAGCGGCTGCGGTATGTCGAATATGCTTCTGACAAGGCCGGAGAAGGTTTATAAATTCTGGCAGGGCGTAATGAGGCTTGCAGGCTGTGATAGTCTTGAAAAGTTCAGGGCACTGCCTCCCGAGGAGCTGTTTTCCGCCTGGCAGAGAGGTAAGCGGGAGCTTGGCGGCGGTATGATGTCCACCGTGCCCGTAAACGACGGCCGTCTGATTACCGACGATGCCTCTGTCCGTGATATTCCTTATATTATCGGTTCCAACAGTCACGATATGGTGCCGCCCGTACTCGCATCCATCGGCAGAGGCTGGGGCAAAAAGCGAAAGAGCGACAGCTACGTATACCTCTTTGACCGTATGCTTCCGGGCGACAAATGCGGAGCCTGGCACTCGGCTGACCTTTGGTATTGGTTCGGAACGCTTGACAACTGCTGGCGTCCGATGGAGCAGAAGGATTATGAAATCTGTAATCAAATGACAACTTATCTTTGCAATTTCGCTAAATCCGGCGATCCTAACGGTGAGGATCTGCCCGCCTGGGATCCTGTTTTGAAGCATAAAAAGAGCCTTTTGATAGGCGAGGAGCCTACCCGAATGGGAAAGCCAAACGGCTTTAAATTGACCCTCACAATGCTTACAAATAAGGCTGTGGGAGAATAAAATACAAAAAATCACTCCGTTTTTGCGGGGTGATTTTTGTTTACAGCGGCTTTCCTTATCGTTTACAAAAAATGCAAGAATATTAACCCCAAAAATGCTATAATGATATTGTAAAGGAGGTAAATCATGGACAACAATGCATTGATTGACAGAACCGCCGAGAGCGTTATGAGGATGATAACCGCAAACGCCGACACCATTTACGAGCAGGCCAAGAGAATGATGTGGTCTGTGGTGGAATACAAGGAGCTGCAGATGACCTACACCTGCGCCATAAAGGAGATAACCACCAAGCTTGAGATTCTTGACACCGAGTTTAAGGTCAGATACAAGCGCAATCCCATCAGCTCCATTTCATCAAGGCTCAAGCGAACCGAGAGCATTATGGAGAAGATGATGAAGCGTGGCTACCCTGTGTCCATTGATAGCATGGAGCATAATCTTAACGACATAGCGGGAGTCCGCGTTATCTGCAACTACGTTGACGATATTTATACCATAGCCGATTCGCTTCTTTGCCAGGATGACGTGACCCTGGTCGAGAGAAAGGATTATATAGAGAATCCGAAGCCTAACGGATACAGAAGCCTTCATCTGATAGTATCCATACCCGTATTTCTTTCAGAGGGTAAAAAGAACGTTAAGGTGGAGGTGCAGATTCGCACGATAGCAATGGACTATTGGGCAAGCCTTGAGCATCAGATGAAATATAAAAAGGATATTCCCGACGCCGACAGGGTAAGCCGTGAGCTTCGTGAGGTGGCAGAGGATATGGCGAGAACGGATATGCGAATGTTAAGTCTTCGCCGTGATATTGAGCTTGCCGAGGATGCGGAGAGCGAGGAGGATGAGCTCTTTGACCGCCTCAGCCGACTTGGTACGCCCATCTGACCTGCCTTTGAGATAATGCACAAAAGCTCAATATCGGCAAAAGGGATTGTTTTTTGTTGACTTTTCTGCTATAATTGTCATGCATTTCATCAAAGGAGAATGACATTATGCAGAAATCGGATAAAATTAAGGAAATTATCAGAGCGGTCAAGTTCACACTGATCTCCATCAGCGCAGGCGTTATACAGATCGGCAGCTTTACCCTGATGTACGAGCTTTGCTCGCTGGATTATTGGCTGTCCTATCTCGTCAGCCTTTTGCTCTCGATAATCTGGAACTTCACCATCAACAGAAAAATAACCTTCAAATCGGCAAGCAACGTGCCGAAGGCAATGGCCCAGCTGCTTGGCTTCTACGCCGTGTTTACACCTGTCACAATGCTTGGCGGTCAATGGATAGAGAGCATCGGTGTCCACGGTCTTATTGTTGAGGCTGTGACGATGATTTTGAACTTTGTTCTTGAGTTCCTTTTCTGCCGCTTTGTGATATACAGAAACTCCTGCGATACCGCAGAGAAAAAAGAAAAGCAGGGCGAGGAAAAAATCGCCGAAGACAAGGAAGAAAACGCATAATAATAAAAGAAGGGGGCTGTCACATTTGACGAGAACGAAAAAATCCGAAAAGGATATGAAAAAGCCTTTAACCGAACAAAAATTGTAAATGAGACAGTAAAAGGTTGAAATTCTGCGAATTTCTTCG
>CAZUJY010000089.1:0-7843 GCA_964620565.1 uncultured Ruminococcus sp.
TATACAACTTCATTGACACTGCGGGCATCCGCCGTCACTCCAAGGTCGAGGACAGAATAGAGAAGTTCTCGGTGCTCAGAGCAAATATGGCTATCGAGCGTGCCGACGTATGTCTTATTATGATCGACGCCCAGGACGGCGTTACCGAGCAGGATGAGAAGATCGCAGGTCTGGCTCACGAGGCAGGTAAGTCCTGTATAATCGTTATCAACAAGTGGGACGCTATTGAGAAGGAGAACAACACCGTCAAGGAATACAACAAGCGCATCCGCACGGCTCTCTCCTATATGCCCTACGCACCTATCGTGTACGTTTCGGCTCTTACGGGTCAGCGTGTGAGAAATCTCTATGAGATGATAAACGAGGTTTACGCCTCGGCTCGCCGCAGGATCACTACGGGTGTGCTTAACGATCTTCTCAACGATGCCACCACCAGAGTTCAGCCCCCCTCTGATAAGGGTAAGCGCCTTAAGGTCTACTATATGACACAGACCTCGATCGCTCCCCCCACCTTCGTTATTTTCTGCAACAGCGAGGAGCTGTTCCACTTCTCATACAGACGTTATATTGAAAACTGCCTGCGTGATACCTTTGGCTTTGAGGGAACACCCATCAAGATAGTCATAAGGCAGCGAGGCGACGATTCCACCAAGGCGTAAAAAGGATTAAAAGATGTTTATAGATAATATTAAAATTTACGTTAAGGCAGGCGACGGCGGTAACGGAGCCGTTTCCTTCCACCGTGAAAAATACGTTTCTGCAGGCGGTCCCGACGGCGGTGACGGCGGCAGAGGCGGTAATATAGTTTTTAAGATCGACCACGGCGCAAACACTCTGCTTGCCTTCCGCTATAAGCGTAAGTTTATTGCCGAGAACGGGCAGAACGGTATGTCGGGCAAGATGCACGGTAAGAGCGGCGCTGACGTTATCATCACCGTTCCCGAGGGCACTCTTATCAAGGATCCCGAGACAGAAAAGATCATTTTTGATATGGGCAGCGACCGTGAGTTTGTTCTCTGTAAGGGCGGCCGTGGAGGCTGGGGCAACAGACATTTTGCCACCCCCACAAGACAGATCCCCCGCTTTGCAAAGAGCGGTACGAAGGGTGAGGAGAGGGAGGTTCTCCTTGAATTGAAGATGCTGGCGGAGGTTGGTCTTATCGGCTTCCCCAACGTCGGCAAGTCCTCTATTCTCTCCCGCATCTCCTCTGCGAAGCCCAAGATCGCAAATTACCACTTCACCACGCTCTCACCCAACCTGGGTGTTGTGAGCATGGGCGAGGGCAGGGGCTTCCTTGCTGCGGATATTCCCGGACTTATTGAGGGAGCATCCGAGGGTCAGGGTCTTGGCCACGATTTCCTCCGTCACGTTGACAGATGCCGTCTGCTTCTTCACGTTGTTGATATTGCAGGCACCGACGGCAGAGATCCCGTAGAGGATATCGAGAAGATCAACTACGAGCTTTCTCAGTATTCCGAGGAGCTGTCGAACCGTCCTCAGATCATCGTTGCCAACAAGATCGACTCTGTCCTCGAGGAAGAGGAGATCTATATCAACTTCAAGAATTACGTGGAAAGTAAGAGTCTTACCACCGTTTACGTTTCCGCCGTTACGGGCGAGGGACTTGAGGAGCTTGTAAGGGTTGCTACCGAAAAGCTTAAGGATCTTCCTCCCGTAACCATCTATGAGGCAGAGTATTCGCCCGAGGACGAGGCGATCTCAAGCGCCGCAGGTGTGAAGGAGACCACCGTCCGTAACGAAAACGGCAAATATATCGTTGAGGGCGAATGGCTCTACAACTTTATGGGTCAGATCAATTTCGACGATTACGAGTCGCTTAACTTCTTCCAGCGAGTGCTTATCAAGAACGGCGTTATCGACAAGCTCCGTCAGGCAGGCGTTGAGGAGGGCGACACCGTTTCTATCTACGACTTCGAGTTTGATTTCGTGTATTAAGCGTAAATTCCTAACGCACGGTTGATTCCGTCGCCGATTATCTCTGCGGCGGATGAAACTATATCGTTTATCTCCTTTGGAGATACGAACATCGGCGCTCCCGAGATCTCCCGCTCGCACAGCACCCTTGTATCTATCACCGTGGGCAGACCGATGGCGATCACCGGTACGCCTACCGTTTCTACTCCTAACGCAAGACGTGGGTTGCCCAGACCGCTGCCGGGTGAAATACCCGTATTGCATATCTGTATAGTGCATCCGAGACGGCTAACGTCACGGGTGGCAAGGGCGTCTATGGCGATAACAGCATCAGGCCTTATAATATCGCACACACCCTTGACTATCACCGCCGCGTCAAGACCGCTTTTTGCGGAAACGTCGGGTGTGATCACGGCTATTTCTGCGCAGCCCAGCCGTTCGAAGGCTCTTGGGTCGTGCTCCTTTATCTGCATTGTGGGTCTGACCCCTCTTGCTGCCTCGTAGCCTATGGCGTCGGGGGTAAGATCGGGGTTTCCGAGGCCGCATATCAGTATTCTCCCGGGAAATATCTCCGATAGCTCCAGCATACGGCAGATCCCACCGGCGATCTCATCCTTGGCATCCTCGATATGACGGAAGTTCAGCATATCGGCTCTGCGCATCTGCAGGGTATCGTACAGGCCCATAGGTCTGCCGATGGACTCGGCTCCACGCTTTGACGAGATCCTTATTCTCTCCCAATAACCCACGCGGCTTCTTTCCTTGACGTACTCAACGCCTGGCATATCCACGTCAGCTCTGCGTCTTTCGAGAGCGAGATCGGTGTAGGGCAGATCCCCGCCGTAATTTCTTTCGGTAAAATATCCGTACATAAATTCCTCCTTGTATTTGCTTTAGGAATTTTTGACGGCGTGACTTTGGGTTATACATTTGAAAAAACAATTGAAAGGCATCCTTTATGAAAAGAAATAAAAAATTCGGTCTTAACACCGTTACCGATCTTAAGGTATTTCTTCTTTTCCTTCTTGACAATATCCGCTATCCCGTTGACAGAGCAACGGTTATAGATATAGTTACCGAAAACACCGACGAGATCTCTCTCGACTACGATCAGTGTCTTGGCGAGCTTTCGGATTCGGGACACATCCTCTTTGACGACGTAGAGGGTGAAAAGTATTATATGATCTCCGACAAGGGCAGGGCGGTTGCATCCGAGCTTTACGACAGCCTTGACGCGGGCTTCAGAGAGCGCAGCCTTCGTTCTGCCATCAAGCACGTATCGCTCTCCAAGAGCGGAGCGTCGATCAAGGCATATATCGAGAATACCGACAACGGCCGCTACCGTGTGACCCTTGAGGCGCACGACCGCTTCGGTGAGCTTATGCACACCTCTCTTACCGTAAATTCTCTTGCCGAGGCAGAGCAGATTAAGCGCAATTTTGAGGCGAAGCCCGACGGCGTTTACAGAGGCGTTTTGTTCTCCGCAACAGGCAGAATTGAATATTTATCCTGATTTTTCTTGATTTCGTCATTTTCAACAAAAACGGTTTCTCCGTTATGTGAAAGTTTGTAGGAAAGTTAGGAAAAATATTTAATTTATCTTGACAAATATTGAACAAAAAGGTATAATTATTACGTTAATGGAAGTTTATGCAATGAATTTGTATGAAAACACCGATATAAGCACTCTTATTCTGCGTTGCCGTGACCGTGACGACGAGGCATTTGACGAGCTTGTACGCCGCTATACGCCTCTTATGCGTAAGGTGATTATGAGCTTTGACCGGTCCTCCTACGAGTACAGCGAGCTGTTTTCCGAGGCTTGCGTTGCTCTGCACACCGCTGCGGGCCGCTTCGACCTTGAGCAGAGTGAGGTGACCTTTGGACTTTACGCACGTATCTGCATCCGCAATCGCATTGTGGATCTTATCCGTGTTGCCGGATCCGATCCTGATATTTCCGAGCGTGACGTTGAGGGACTTTCGTATGAAAGTAACCTTGAAAAGCGTCTTGAGGAAAGAGAGATCTTTAATAGCCTTCTTCTTTCTGCCAAGGATTTACTGTCGGATTATGAATATCGGGTGCTTTTGCTTCACATTCAGGGATATAAGACCGCCGCTATCGCATCTATGCTTTCCCGCAGCGCCAAGTCGGTGGACAATGCCAAATCCCGTCTCTTCAGGCGACTGAGGGAGGAGATCGGCGATATCTCTAAAATTTAATTTTGTCATTATGCCCAAGGTAGCTTAAGGGAGAGCGTTGGTTATACAAAGGCGTCGGTTGGAATCCGTCTCAGGGCAAATATTTACAAACCTATTAAGGGAGAAAAGACACAATGTACCAGGACGAGACATTGAAGTGCAGAGACTGTGGTAACGAATTCGTTTTCACAGCAGGCGAGCAGGAATTCTACGCTCAGAGAGGCTTTGAGAACAAGCCCTCCAGATGCAAGGATTGCCGTACCGCAAAGAAGAATGCGCAGAAGAGTGCAAGAGAGATGTTTGCAGCTGTATGCGTAGAATGCGGCAAGGAGTGCCAGGTGCCCTTCAAACCCACCGAGGGTAAGCCCGTATACTGCAGCGAGTGCTTCGCAGCAAGAAGAGCGGCTCAGGACGCACAGTAAGCCACAAGCTTTAAGCGACCACCTTCAAAAAAAGAGGACCCGCTCGGGTCCTCTTTTTTCGCGCTGGTATTGAAAAGAATTTAAATGTATGATATAATTCATTTTGAAATAAAATTATTTGGAGGTTTTTATGAAAAGAATACTTATTTTTCTTCTTGTCCTGAGCCTTGCGCTCGTAGGACTTGTAGCCTGCACCGGCACAGATGACGATAATTCGGATCAGGGCGGCTCGGGTGAGAATAACCAGGGCGGCTCGGGTGACGCAGGCGGCTCCGACGGTGAGGATCTGGGCGGCTCCACTGACGGAAACGGCGGCTCCGAGGACAACGGTCAGGGCGGCACTGCCGAAACGACTGCTTATACCGTTAATTTTAAGAACAACGACGGCTGGACAGCAGTCAACGTATACGTATGGCTTACCGATTCCGAGAGCGGTGAGAACACTCTTTATACTGAAAGCTGGCCCGGTTCTGCTATGACCGAGGGCGAGGGCGGATGGTACAGCTACAGCTTTGAGGCCGCTTCCGCCGAGGGCATCAAGCTTATCTTCAACAATGGCACAAATCAGACAGGCGACCTTCTTTTCAGCGCCGAGAAGATCTGGTGGGCGAATGGCGTTGCCTTTGAAACCAAGGCGGCTGCCGAGGAGTCAAGGCTTGACAGCATCACTCTTTATTATCATAACACCACCGGCTGGGAAGCACCTCATTTCCACGCCTGGAACTCCACCGGCGCAGTTAACACCTGGCCCGGCGTTCCCATGACTGCCGTAGAGGGCAAGACCGATTGGTACTGCGTAGAGTTCAGCGTTGCATCTTTTGAGGGACTTGGTTATCTCTTCTGCGACGGAACGGGCGAGGGAAGTGCCGCAACAGGCAATCAGACAGCCGACGTTACCTACACCGCCGATAAGCTCTATTACTCTAACGGCCATCTCTTCACATCCTTTGAGGAGGCTGAATCGGACAATACCACCTATGCAGATCTTTACATCCGTGGCTCTCACAACTCCTGGGGAACCGACAGCCCGTTCGTGCTTAACGCAGACGGCAGCAAGACCATTACCGTAGAGCTTTCCGCAGGCGTACAGTTCAAGATCTCAAACAACGATTGGACGGAGCAGATCGATTATACCAACGAAGCCTTCCAGTCAAACTCCAATTTCGATTGGGGAACCGACAACAACAATATCAAGGTCGTTAATGCGGGAAGCTATACCTTCAGCATTGATGCCGACGGTAATCTCACTATTACAAAGAACTAAAAAACACGTAATTATTAAAAGAGGCTGTCCAAGATGGACAGCCTCATATTTTTTACAAAATCTCAAAAACAGAGTTTATTCCTCGGCAGAAGCCTTTTCTTCGGTGATCTCATCCGATCGATACTCGACGATTGACTTCTCGTGCGCCGCCTCGTTTTGCTTGTTCAGCCTTCGCTTGATTCTGGGGTAAATGATAAGCAGCGCAACACCCATCGCCAGAACGCCAAGCGCCCAGGAGATCGGGTAGATGGTGTAGATTCCGATCAGCGAATGGAACTGCTCCATCGGGTAGAATACAAACACCCATATCATACGAAGCACACAAATAGCGCCGATGCTGACGACCATAGGTATTACCGAGTAGCCAAGGCCTCTCAGCACTCCCGACAGGGTATCCATAACTCCGCACAGGAAGTATACCGACAGCATAAAGCCCATAAGCTCAACTGCGGAGTTGATAACGAGATCCTTGTCTGCGACGGTGGGATCAACGTAGAGATTAGCCAGCGGCTCTGCAAAGAGATTGACAAGCTGACCGCCCACGATACCGACAAACAGAACCTGGATCACCGCATAGATGATCGATTTTTTGATTCTCTCGGGCTTTTTTGCACCGTAATTCTGACCGGTAAAGGTCATTCCTGCGTGGAGATAGGAGTTCATTGCGGTATGCACAAGACCCTCAATATTGATAGCGATAGCCTTGCCCTCAAGATCGTAGCCGGGCAGATCGTTTATACCTGCCGTGAGAATGATGTTGGAAATAGAGAACAGCGTTCCCTGAAGGCCTGCGGGAATACCGAGATAGAGGATCTCCTTAAGTATGGAAGGATCGATCTTAAGCTTCTTTGTATCCAGGGCATAAGGCTGATTCTTTCTCATCATAAGCGCCAGCACAACAACGATAGCAGAGAGATACTGGGATATGATAGTCGCCAGCGAAACGCCGTCAACCGACATTCCGAATGCAAGCACGAACAGCAAATTAAGCAGTATGTTGCATATTCCCGATGAGGAGAGAATTATCAGGGGCGTCTTCGAGTCACCCACCGATCTTAATGCGGATGCGCCGAAGTTATATACTGCCGATGCGGGAATACCTGCGCATATTATACGTAAATAAAGCAGGGCGTCGTCCATAAGCTCGGGCTTGGTGTTCATCAGCGTCAGGGCAGGCCTTGAGATGATCAGACCTATAATGGAAAAACCAATTCCCGAGATCAGCGAGAACAGCATAGAGGTATGTACCGCACGGGAGAGCTTGTCGTGATCCTTGGCGCCGTAGCTCCTTGCGATAACGACGCCCGCGCCGCCCGCAATTCCCATAAACAGATTTACGATAAGGTTTGCAAGAGAGGTGGTGGATCCGATAGCCTCAAGCGCACTGTCATTGCCGGAAAATCTTCCCACAACGATACTGTCGGCCATGTTATAGAATATCTGCAGCATACCTGTCAGTATGATAGGTACTACGAATTTAATCATTGGTAAAAACAGCGGTCCTTCGGTCAGGTCACGCTTTGCTTTTGACATTTTTCTCCCTCCGATCACCGGTAAAAAATCATTAAGGATATTGTATTCCTTTTTTGAGATTTTGTCAATCACTTTTACGTAAAAAGTCAAAAAAGGCTTTGTAAAAGACAAACTGTCGAAAAAAATAATATTTTATAATTTTTTTAATAATTATACTGTACAAATGTTATTTTTTATGCTATAATATAAAAGGCGCACTGCGTTTTCTTTCTTGAAAGCGCAAAAAAGCCGATTTTAAAACGTATAAAGGTTGATTATGGAATATAAAAAAAGAAATCCCAAGAGCTATGGCAGAGACCGTAACTCCCGTGATGACTCCCGCAGGGGAGAGCCTGACGAGAACGTTATTTTTGGCAGGAATGCTGTCAAGGAGCTGCTTTCAAGCGGAAGGGACATTGAGAAGATATTTATTCAGAGCGGTGACCGTGAGGGCTCGGTAAATCTTCTGTTGGGTATTGCCTCCGAGCGGAAGCTTCCCATACACGAGG
>CAZUJY010000090.1:0-7730 GCA_964620565.1 uncultured Ruminococcus sp.
TGCCCGATTCGATAACCTCCGAGTCACCGTGACCATACATACTGATAGCAAGCACTACGTAGCCTCTGCGGGCATATTCAACGTAGTTCAGATCCTGCATCTCTCTGTTGTTATACCAGCCGTGGCTGACAACGATGGCAGGGGCCTTGTTCTCCGCAGTGGCGGTTTTAGGTACGAGCAGAAGTGCGTCGAGCTCGTTACCGCTCTCGGTGACAAAGGTCATATCGTGATACTCCACCTGTCCGAAGTTGGTCTGGAACAGGCAGGCACCGACGGAGCTTAAAAGACACACCAGCAGAGAAATGGCAACTAAGATCTTTGCGTTAAGTTTCATTGTGTTGCTCCTTTAAAATTTGTTTTTATTCAACTTGATTTCATTATATCACATAATCCGGCAAATTGCAACAATATATGAGTTTAGCAAGATTTTCGTTGAGCCAAAGCTTTATTTATAAAATAGTGTTGATTTATAATAAAAATTGTGCTATAATTTTTATGTTTTGATGATTCGAAAAATGGCTGCAAGTTATAAGAAACTAAGAAGGGAGGAATAGCGTTGAGTACAAAAAGGAAATCGAAGGATAGCAAAAATAAGCTTGGTGAAAATCTTGTATATGATTTCGTAAAGATTACGGGACTTATTCCCGCTATGATCATTATGCGTCCGAGGATAATTCACGTTGGCGATCATAAATCGCTGAAGGGTGGATATTTAGTCTCTGCAAACCACTGTAGCTTCCTTGACCCCATATTCCTTCAGTGCGTGTTCTGGAAGCGGAGAAGCCACTCGCTGGCAACCAAGGATTTATACAAAAACAAATTAATGACCTATTTTTTAAAACATGTTCACTGTATTCAGGTTGATAAGGAGAATTTCAGCATCAACTCCTTCCACGAGGTTACAAAGCAGCTTAAACGTGGTAAGCCGGTTATCATTTTCCCCGAGGGGCAGGTAAACCTTGCTTCAAAGGATATGCTGGCATTTAAGACAGGTATTATTCTTATGGCTAATACCGCCAAGGCGCCTATTCTTCCTGTATATCTCGTAAGACCTGAAAAGTGGCACAGCAAGCGTGTGGCTCTTATCGGCGATCCTATTAACATAAACGAGCTTTGCGGCAGAATGCCCACGATGGACGATCTTAACCGTGCGGCTGATCTTGTTCAGCAAAAGCAGCGTGAGCTTGAAGAATATTATTACACTAAAATTTGTCACGGCAAAAAGCAGGATGTGACAGATGAAAAAGAGGAGAGTAAAAAATGACAGATCCTATGATTTTTGAAAAATATACAAGCAAGGAAACCTTTGCTAAAATAGTTGACTTCGCCAATGTAACCGAGATGTGGGAGCATTCGGTTAAGGAATACGGTGAAAATAGCGCCGTTGTGGACGGTACGGATTATACGTATAACGAGCTGAATGCCGAGGTTGAGGCATTCAGAACGGTACTGAAAAACTCAGGCGTAAAGCAGGGCGATACAGTCGGTATTCTTTCTCCCAACTCGGTTCACTCCATAAAGGCATATCTTGCGGTAAACACCTACGGTGCCGCTGCGGTATTACTTCCCGCACACCTTGACGCTATGACGGTATTCGGCTGCTCTATGAAGTTCGGCCTCAAGGCTATCGTATACGATTCCTCCCTTGACGGAAGCGTAGCCTTTGCACGTGAGAAGAACCCCGCACTTGCTCTTATTGATATTTCCGAGACTGCAGAGGAGGCAACCCCCTCTGTATCTCCCGATACAAACAGCCTTTCCACAGTTATTTTTACAGGCGGAACAACTGGCAGAAGCAAGGGCGCAAGACTTTCTCACAGAGCGGTTATGTACGGTGTAAAGAACGGCTGCTACGGATACAACGACGTTTTCGAGCAGAGATACTTCCTCGTTCTTCCTCTTACTCACGTCTTCGGTCTTATCAGAAACACTCTGACCTCTCTTTATACAGGTAGCAGTCTGTTCATCTGCAGAAATCCCAAGAATATGTTCAAGGACGTTATGGTACACCGTCCTACGATTATGATATTCGTTCCCGCTCTTGCGGAAATGGCGCTCAACCTTTCCAAGCAGTTCGGCAGAAATATGCTCGGCGAGGATATGAAGACCATTATCTGCGGCGCAGCTGCAGTTCCTCCCTATCTTATCCGTGAGTATGCAAAGCTTGGTATTACGCTTCTCCCCGGCTACGGTCTTACCGAGAGCGCAAACCTTGTAAGCGGAAACCCCGAGGCTCTTGCAAAGCCTGAGTCGGTAGGTCTTATTTATCCCGGTATGGAATATAAGGTCGTTGACGGCGAGCTTTGGCTTAAGGGCGTTAATATGATGGACGGCTACTTCGGTGACGAGGAGAACGCTCTTGCATACGAGGACGGCTGGTTCAAGACAGGCGACCTTGTAAGATTTGACGAGGACGGCTATCTCTACATAACCGGACGTATTAAAGAAATTATCGTTCTTTCCTCCGGCGAGAACATCTCTCCCGCAGAGCTTGAGGTTAAGTTCTACGCTCTCGACTGCGTACAGGATTGCTTTATCTACGACATCACCGACGGCGGCGCACAGCAGCTTGTTATTGAGGTCGTTCCCCGCATGGAGGCGCTTAAGGGTCTTAACATTGAGAACGTAGGCGCATACGTTACCGAAAAGGTTAAAGAGGTTAACGATCAGTTACCCGCCTTTGAAAGAATAAACAAAATTATCATCAGGGACAGCGATTTTATCCGCACCCCTGCTATGAAGATTGCGAGACAGGAAAATGGCACTCTCAAGAACGGAAATTAAGGAAAAGCTTACAGACATTATGAAGATGGTTATGGGCGACCGTGCCCCCGACCTTTCCTCTGTGGATGAAAGCTCCAATCTGATAAACGACCTCGGCCTCAACTCTGTTGGTATTCTGTACGTTGTTATAGCTATCGAGGAGTTCTTTGGCATCGAGTTTGAAAACGTTGGCTTTGGCGATTTTGCAACTATCGGCGACGTTATTAATTATATCGAAGAAAAGCAGCAGTAATGAAGTGGTCAGGAAAACGGCCCGAGGCGGGTGATATGATCCGTGTAAAGCTGGGCAGTATTTACCATTACGGCGTGTTTGTGAGCGATAGTGAGATCATTCAGTTCGGTCTCGCTCCCCAGGCCCGTCCTACACTGAAGGACAGCGAGATCGAGGTATGCACCTCAGATCTTGAAGTATTTCTTTGCGGCGGTGTAATGGAGGTTGCCGAGCTTGATGAGAAAAGCAGCAAACGCTCTCCCGAGGAGGCTATTGCTTATGCCAGACAGAGCATAGGCAAGCGTGGATATAATATCCTATACAACAACTGCGAGCATTTTGCTTATGACTGTGTAACGGGCAAGCCCTATTGCTCCCAGACCGCCGACGTGCGTTCTCTGTTCAGATCGCTTCCCATAGTTGACGTTTACGTTGCGGCAATACCCGAAGGCGTTAAGATTGGACGTCTGTCCTGTGCCGAGAGGGAGGCAGAGATAGATTCGGTCAGCAACCCGAGGGTTAAGACCGAGAAATACTGTGTTTGGAAGCTTCTGGAATACGCTCTTGAGCGTTCCTTCGGTCTGCACGCAGATAAGCTTAGCTTCACCAAAAACGAGGCGGGGAAGTGGACTACCGATAAGTGCTTCTTCTCGCTCTCTCACTGTGACGGCGCTGTGGCTGTTGCCGTATCCCGTGCTGCCGTTGGCGTGGATATCGAAGAATTACACTCTATATCCAGAGATCGCTTTGCAACTAAAATATTAACCCCCGATGAGTACGCCTTGTTTGAGAAAACGCCCTTCAGTGAGCAGGAGCATTTTCTTCTTGAAAGGTGGACAGGCAAGGAGAGTATGTTCAAGCGGTCGGACAAACCGGCGTTTATCCCCCGTGATCACGACACTACGATAGGACAACTCCGCACCGAAAGGATAACCCTTTCCTCCCGCATCTACGCCCTCTCCGTCGCCACCCCCACCCCCGACATTCTACGCTCTTATATCGGAATCAGCTTAATGCTTTAAATGAGAATCTGAAGTGATGAATATTTTGAAGAGGCTATACGATAAAAGTAAAATATAGTTTGCAATATCATGGATAATTGCATACTGCGTGCTGATGTCCGTGGGAGATGTACTTTCCACACTCGTCGGCATAGATAAGTCTGTGACACTTGCCGTAGGCATTGTCCTTTTGGCAACACTTCTGTTGTTTTTGAAGAAAAGCGGACTTTTCCGTGATTACGGACTTTGTGCGCCCAAGATATCCGCAAGGGCAACGCTGTACTACGTACCAATTCTTGTAATGCTAACGGCAAACCTTTGGTATGGGGTGACCTTGAATTACGGTGCGCTCGAGACCGTGCTTTATATCCTGGCGATGCTTTGCGTTGGATTCCTTGAGGAGGTGATCTTCCGAGGCCTTCTCTTCGAGGCGATGCGAAAGGACAGCGTAAAGGCAGCCATCATCGTTTCAAGCGTGACCTTTGGCACAGGATATATCATCAATCTGATAACAGGCTCTTACGTTCTGTATCTTGCGCTTTCGATAAAAAAACGAAAGATTGATATTATTTGTTTTTCGTTGAGCAGTAGATGTTGAGCAAATTACTTGTTCAGAATGATTGTGTCTGATAGATCAAAAAAGCATTGAAAACACTAGGTTTTCAATGCTTTTTTTCTTGCTTGTTACGCAAATTTGTGAAAAATTAAAAATTCTACATATCGTTTTCTTTATTTTACTAAAAATGTAAAAATATTGCTAAAAACGTGGAAATGTGCTATAATAAACAGGTAATAAAAATGAAACAGAGGGGTTATGATGTTACAATTTCTATTAACACTGACAGATGAGTCTAATCACGGGAAAATTGAACATATATACAATACATATCACGACTACATGATGAGGTATGCGGTTAGCATGTTTCAGACGGCGGGGAGAAGGAACGCCATATATGACGCTGAAGATACAGTGCAAAATACTTTTATGAAGATTGTAAAAAGCATAGATACAATAGACTTTTCTCGTGGCGAGAAAGATGTCAAAAATTATTGTTTAATCATATTATGCAACGAAGTTCGTAACGTATTGCGTAACAATGAGGAAAAATATGGTTTTGATGAAGAATTTTGCTCGGGAGACGAGTATAACATTGTAGAAGAGCTTGAAATACGGGAAACCTATAACGGAGTTGTTAAAGGCATCAAAGCCCTTGACGAAAAGTATAGTACCACCCTGTATCTCGTATTCTGCCAAGAAAAGACGGTCAATCAAATAGCCGAAATGATGGGACTTGCGCCCAAGACGGTCTACACAAGACTTGCCAGAGGCAAGGAGCTCTTGCTTAATTCTCTGAAAGGAGCAAAAATTAATGGATAAAAGTGATCTGGAACTATTCAAGCAGGCCATAAGCGAGGGATTGAGCCAAAAATTTGACAGTGTTGTTGATAATTACACCGAAAAAATCGTTTGCTCCGAGCGACACGAGCTTGCTATGAAAACGATTGTCTACGGAAAAGCCGACGTCAAGCGAGCTTGGTCGCCTAAAATGAAGCGCATTATTGCTATTCTCGTAGTGGCGGCGCTTCTGCTCACAAGCTGTGCTATTATCTTCCACAATGAGATATGTGAAGTGTTTGAGGAATTTTTTGTGAAGCTTACTTATTCGGGTTATGGAACGGAAAGCAACACTATAGAGGAAGTTTACGAGCTAACATATTTGCCTGAGGGGTATAATCTCACTGATAAAAAAGTAAGACCTTTACGCATTCAATGGGAATTTACAAACGAAACAAATGATGTGATTAAGTTTGAGCAACGCATTTTAGATGGAAGTGGATTCGCTGTTGATAGTGAAAGCGGATATTCACAGATGAACGAAATTGAAAAATATGATGTTTTTTATAGATTTACAGATAAATATCATCACTATATTTGGAGCGATGGTAAATACGCTATGTCTATAAAATCGAAAATGGACTTATCCCACGAGCAAATTATTCAAATAATTGACGGAATAAAAGTAAGATAAAAAATAAAAAGCATTTTGAAATAAAACTCAAGATGCTTTTTTATTTTTTTGAAAAATTTTAAAAATTTTGAAGAATTTCACCTGATTTTGGAGTAATATATATGAGTTTTTTATTTGAGACTCGAAAATATTATTAAAAGGAGATTTTTATGAGAAAAATCACAAAAATACTAGTTGCTGTTTTGTTAATAGCAATTTTATCAATGACAAGTATTACATCACTTGCGAGCGAGCAAGGAATTTCTCCACGCTTATCGCATACGGATAGTGCGAACTTTTCTTTCTCTGCAACCGCTAACGGTGGATATTTTGATGTCACATACTATGGATATGATGACAGCTTCGTTCGTGCCGACCTTACCGTAAAGGTGGAGAAGAGATTCCTGTTCTTCTTCTGGAACGAGGTGGTTACTTGGAGTGCATCAAACACAGACATAGAAGGAGAATTTTATGACACAATTTCTCTTGATGGTAGCGGTACATACAGAGCATCATTTACACTTAAAGTTACCGGTAATGACGGTACTGTCGATACAATAACTCACGAAATTGAAGACAGCTATTAATCATTTTCTTGTCGCTTATTAACTGACAAAGCCCGGCGCAAAGCGACCGTATTATATAACAATATAGTACGGTTGCTTTGTATAACAAAAATTACTCTATTCCTACACTTACAACTTGCTTTTTAGCCAAAAAAATGGCTTTTTTTCACGTATTTTGTCAAAACACAGGTGCGCCCGATTCTAAAGTCGGGCGCTTATTGATAGAATTTTCTTCCGTCTGTGGTAGGAAATATTATCATTATGATTAGAGACGATTTAGAAATAATTTTAGGCGAGGAATTCAGATTTCTTGCCATCAAAACAAGAGAACGGCTTCACCTCACGCAAAGAGAGATGGGTGACAGGCTTCAAATGAGCGAAAGCTCATATTCGGACATTGAAAGAGGAGTATATAAGTGCAGCACATTGAGTGCCATATTGCTCCTTAATATGCAGGAGGATCCGATTTTCACTCTTAATACTGTTGATGAAAAATTCAGAGAATGGTATGAAAGAAAGGCGGCGACTGTATGAATAATATCACTTACGCCGTTTCGGAGGAAAGATATACCTTTGGCGATGAAGCACGAACCTCTTATGGAATAGTAGCCTATTCCAACGCCGACCAAGACGGAAGTAAAACAATTGTTGCATCTGTTCGTGACGTCACTTCTAACAAAGCTGATCTAACCGGCCTTGTGGATGATTGCAACCGTTTAGAGCTTTCTACGGTGCATCTAAGCGATGTTGTAGAAGACTTTCTTCAATAAAACTGAATAAAAAAGCAAGTAGAGGAAAATACATATTCTATATGAAAGGATTTTCCTATCACAGATATATACTTGCTTTCCTCCGAGATTCGCAACCTCGGAGGTTTTTGTTACAATGATTATGTTCATTAATCAGTTCGCCAAAGTGATTCTGTCGGAAGGACTTGTTTGACCGCTATAAGGAATTATTGCAACAAGGATGCTCCGCCTGCACTAGAATGTGGGCTTAAGGACGAGCGCTCGAATGGAAACGGTTCGCTTATGAGAATCCATCCTGCTGCGCTGTTTTTATGTAATTATAAGGATAAGAACGAAACTAAACAAAGAAAAAAGAGGTTAATAAATATCAAAATATTCTCGCAAGAATTTATCGTACTGCCACGACGGTC
>CAZUJY010000091.1:0-7603 GCA_964620565.1 uncultured Ruminococcus sp.
ATTCAACACCTCGGAGCCGTTCAGCCCCAAAGGGCTTCACTACCCCTATCTTGGGAAAGGCTGATAAGGACGAGATCTGCGGCTTCGCAGTTCACCTTGTGCAGAAGTGATATAAGCAGAAAAAATATGAGGCTGAGTCAAAAGCTTTAAATTAAGCTAAAGTCTTTTATCAGATACTTTTCAAGTTGCTTTTCTCTTTGCTCTGTGGCTTGTCTTGATATTTCATATAACTTATCATAATTATCCAAAGCTTTTTCCAAATTTAAAATTACGTTTTCAATCGTTTGCTCATACGAAAGCTTATTATACGGCAATGTATAGCTAACATCCAATTCTTATCAATTTAGCTGCCTTTAAAAGTTCCTCAAAATTCTCCAGAACGATAAGCCTTGGAAATACATCCTTTATTAAGAACAATCTTCCAAGGCCAACCTCTTTATACCCTTCCCTTGCATCGTACTCTATATTTATATATCACAATGATAAATAAAAATAAATAGACGGCTCAAACATATCGAGCCGTCTTATCATTTTTTCAAAAATACCCTTATTATGTTATTGCCTTAAGTTCTCCTCAATAAAAGAATCAATCTCCTCCTCGGGAATGTCAAGCACCACCGAAAACTCCGAATAAAGAAGTCGCTGGGTCTTTATCTTAGCATTCTCGTCGGAGAGAAAGTTCTTCTTGCCCTCTGCCTCACGGCGAACGGCGTTATCGTTAATGGCACGGATCATCGCAACCATATCACGACGGTCGCCCGACTCCATAACCCTCTTGAAATAATCCTGACGGGCACGGTTCTCGGGTATCCAGCGAAGAGGCTCTATCTCGTTAAAGGAGCGGATCAGCGAGAGGACCTCATCCCTTGTCATCAGAGGACGCATAGAGGACACAAGTCTCTCGTTATCCACAGGAACAAAGGTATAGGAATCGGTGCGCGCAAGGGTGGGACGAAGCACAAAATAGCTGCGTGGAACATCTCCGATAGCTTCCTCTCGGATGTCAACGATAGTCATTACTCCGGCTGCGCCGTACATGATCTTATCACCAATGCTGTGCATAAATTCCCCTCCTTACTCGGCGATTTTTTATTTCTTACGATTATATTTTATCATATTTTTCAGAAAAAAGCAAGAGAAAAAATTGATCAAATTTTAAAAGAACAGGGTGAGCCTTGCTTCGCCGACTCACCCTTTGTATTTTTTTAATGAATTGAAACTACCTTATATCCTGCGTCGGTAACCGTCTTTTCAAGCAGATCGTGAGGACAGTCGCCCTTGGGAGTAACTATGGCCATATCCTCCTTGTAGCTTACCTCTGCCGACTCTACGCAGTCGAGGGCGGACAGCACGTCACGAACTCTGCCCTCGCAGTGAGGACACATCATTCCCTCGATCTTCATTGTTATCTTCATTTGTTTTTCCTCTTTTTCCTTGATTTCGCTTGTATTTTCAATAATTTTGTTTGTTTTCTTATGCTTTGGTCTGAAGGCGTTAAGACGGAGCGCATTCGTCACGACGCAGAAGGAGGAAATGCTCATTGCCGCAGCGCCGAACATGGGGTTTAAGGACAGACCGAAAAGACCTGCCGCAAGGGGAATTCCCGCCATGTTGTAGCAGAACGCCCAGAAAAGATTCTGGTGAATATTGCGAAGCACCGAGCGGCCGAGACGGATGGCATCCACCACGTCGGAGAGCGAATCTCTCATCAGAACAACGTCGGCAGATTCAATAGCAATATCTGTTCCACCGCCGATGGCCATTCCCACCTCTGCACGAGTCAGGGCGGGAGCGTCGTTGATACCGTCGCCAACCATTATTACCCTGCCCGACTCCGAAAGTCTGCGGATCGTAGCCTCCTTGCCGTCGGGAAGAAGCTCTGAGATGACCTCGTCTACCCCTGCCTCTCTGCCGATAGCCTCTGCGGTGCGGGAATTGTCGCCCGTCAGCATAACTACACGAAGTCCCATTGCCTTCATATCGGCTATGGCCTCGGCGCTGTCCTCTCTCACGGTGTCTGCCACCGCAATAAGACCGAGAGGCGCACCGTCACGGATGAAGAACAGAGGCGTTTTGCCCTCTCCGCTCAGCCTGTCGTAGTCATCCTTATATGCCGACAGATCGCAGATCGTAGAAATAAACTTATAGCTTCCGCCGTAAACTTCACTCTGTATATTGCCTTCCCCAGCGAAGCGTATTGGGGAAAGGGGACCGCCTTTGGCGGTGGATGAGGTGAACTCTGAACTCTGCACTCTTCCATACACTCCACTGCCTGCAAGCGCCTTGAAATCGGTGACCGAAAGATCCCTCGAATAGCTCTCGGCATAAGCCGAAACAGCCTTGGCAAGAGGATGCTCGCTCTGTTTTTCAAGGGCATAAGCCACCGAGAGAAGCTCCCCCTCGGAGGATGCCTTATCGCAGATCACGTTTACCACACGTGGCTTGCCCTCGGTGATGGTTCCCGTCTTGTCAAGAGCGATTATCCTTGCCCTGCCCGTAAGCTCAAGGGCCTCGGCGCTCTTGAAGAGAATACCCTGCTTTGCGCCGACGCCGCTGCCTACCATTATGGCAACAGGGGTCGCAAGTCCCAGCGCGCAGGGACAGCTGATGACGAGAACGGATATGGCGCTAGAGAGCGCCCTGCCAAGCTGACCGTCAATGATCATCCAGACGGTGAAGGTTATAAGGGCGATAAGCAATACGGCAGGCACGAAAATACCCGAAACTCTGTCGGCTATCTTGGCGATAGGCGCCTTGCTTGCCGATGCGTCCTCTACCATTCTGATAACCGAGGCGATGGCGGTATCCTCGCCGACCTTGGTGGCTCTGCATTTCATAAAGCCGGACGTATTTGTGGTAGCGGCAAGGAGGCTGTCTCCTACCTGCTTATCCACGGGAACAGATTCGCCTGTCAGCGCAGACTCGTCAACGCTGCTGTGTCCCTCGACAACCACGCCGTCAACGGGAATGGACTCGCCGGGGCGGACAATGAAAATATCACCAACACGCACCTCGGAGGCAGGTATCACCTGCTCCTTGCCGTCTCTTATAACGGTGGCGGTTCGGGGAGCAAGACGAAGCAGGCTGTTGATAGCGTCGGTGGTTTTGCCCTTTGCTCTCGCCTCAAGCATCTTTCCCACGGTGATAAGGGTGAGGATCATTGCCGCAGACTCAAAATAGAGGCTGTGAAGATAATGGTCGGGATGCTCTGCCTGCGTCATAAGCAGGGTCATTGCAATACTGTAAATATAGGAAACGCCCGAGCCCAGCGCTACGAGGGTATCCATGTTGGGCGAGCGGTTTATCACCGCGCGGATGCCGCTTATGAAGAAACGCTGATTAATAACCAGCACAAGCCCCGAGATAAGCATCTGCAGTATGGCGATGGAGAGTGGGTTGTTTTCAAAGAATGAGGGTAAGGGCCAGCCCCACATCACGTGTCCCATAGAGAGATACATCAAGGGCAAAAGTAAAATTACAGAGGCAACAAGGCGGTAAATTATAGCCTTTTGATCATCTTTTTGACTACTATCATTGACATTTTTATACTTTTCCTCCCCTTTTACACTAGCTCCGTAGCCTGCCTTGGTTACGGCGGCGATTATCATTTCGTCGGTGGCGGAGCCCTCAACGGTCATAGAATTGGTAAGCAGATTTACCGAGCAGGAGGTCACCCCCTCGGTCTGTGACACCGCCTTTTCAACTCTGGCAGAGCAGGCGGCGCAGCTCATACCGGTAACGTTATAGCTTTTCATTTTTTCTACCTCATAAGCTTCTCTACTATCTTCGCCAGCTCGTCGGCGGTTTCAAGCCTGCCGCCCTGAATGTCGTTTACGACACAGCCCTTAATGTGCTGGGATAAAAGCTCGGTGGCAAAGGAGCTGATAGCCGCCTGCACCGCCGAAACCTGCGTAAGTATGTCCACGCAATAGGCGTCAGAATCTACCATTCCCGATATGCCTCGGATCTGCCCCTCTATTCTTTTAAGGCGGTTTTTCAGCGCGCGAAGCTCGCTCTCATCACGCACTCGGGTCTTTGAGCAGCACTCACATTTCGTGGTCAAAGCTACTTTTTCTGTCATTTCGGTCATATTTTTTCTCCAAAATTGTTTTTTTACATCTCTATTATATACCCCCTAGGGGTATTTGTCAATAGGGTTTTCAGGGAAAGTGAGGGAAAAGAATAGCGTAATGAAAAGAATATAACAAAAGAAACGGAAACAAAACAAGTAAAAAAGACAGAAGAGCTGTATCTTCTGTCTTAAGCTTTGATAAATCTATCGATTATGAGTATTATCTCCTGCCGTTAAGCCGAGCATCTCTTCCGCCAGAGCCAGGGTCTGCTCGGGAGCTCTGCTATCATCCCGCAGGATAACCTTAAAGCCTGAGGTAAGAAAGGTGTTATAGTTTTCGGTAGAATTTATTCTTTTCAGGCATTCTCTGAAGTTATCCATCGCCGCCTCGGGATCATCCTCCTCCATAAGCAGACGGTATAAAAACTGCTTTTCTCTGTCGGGTCTGTTGAAGAAAAGATTTACCGAGATCTCAGGGTCAGCAAGCATTATCAGCACGTGATCCCCATCGGAAATTTCTTTAAGCTTTTCTATGGATATATTGGTGTCGACAAAAATCGGCTTGTCGCTTTCTGACAGCTCGCCGAGTATCCCGAGCTCAAGTATTTCGCACTCCAAAGAAACACCATTGATCCATTCTTCGTACTCGTCGGGCGTTCTTCTGATAAAGTCACGAAAGTCCTTCAGATCTCTGGTGTAGCATAGATTCGGGAACTCTCCGCTATCAAGCCCCGACAGGAGAGCATCGTGATAATTCTCCTCGCAGGCTATGCCGTTATATTTTTCCGCAAGCGCCTTTACCAGGGTTGATTTACCGGCGTATGCAGTTCCGTTTACAAAATATACGTTGTCAAATTTCATTTTTATATAAAGTTCTGGTCGTTGATAGTCAGCTTAAACCTGAGACCAAGTCTGTCAGCCGCACGGCAGCAGAGGGTCATTCGGTCAAGGAAGATCTGGAAATAGTCCATTATAGAGCTGATCTCGGTGTCGATTTTAAGGGTCAGGCGAATGGTTTTCTCCTCCCTGCTTATCTCAAGGTCGGAGTCCACTACCGAATAGTTTACCCTGTCGTGAATGTCGAAGGTGGAAAAATCGCTGTTTCTCACACGGCTGCGGCGTACGTCGGACTTGTCCGCCAGAATGAGAGCGGCGGCAACGCTGTCAACCGGAACGCCCGTGCCCTCGTCGTGATTTCCGATGGCGGTTACGACAGTGGCTATCTCGTCGGCGGGCATACCCAGATTATCGAGTATACGAAATGCCATTATTGCGCCCGATTGGGAATGCTCAGAGCGGTTGACAAGATTGCCGATGTCGTGAAGATGGCCTGCGATCATAGCCAACTCCACCGTCCTGTCATCCTCACCGAGAGTGCGAAGTATCTGCCCTGCCCGATGTGATACAAGTCCCACGTGGGCAAAGCTATGCTCGGTAAATCCGAGAGCCGAAAGCGAGCGATCTGCCGCCGAGATATATACCTTCACGTCGCTGTTGTTCTTTATCTGCTCAAAAGTAACCATTTTTGCCTCCGAAAGTGCATTTTTATAATTATTATAGCTCTTTTCGGCAAATTAGTCAAGCGACTTATATAAAAAGGTCAAGGATCAGCATCAGGACGAAACCGAGAAGAAAGAGATAGGTTGACCTGTGGCTGCCGTCGTCGGCTCTGACCGAGGGGATCATCTCATCGCAGATAATATAGAGCATACTGCCCGCCGCAACGGCAAGAATAAAGGGCAGAAGAGGTGCGCATAGGCTGACGGCAAAATAGCCGATAAGGGTGCCGACGATCTCCACCACACCTGTCATTGCCGCAAGGAAAAAGGTGCGCCCTGCCGAGATTCTCACCGAGAGAAGCGCCACGAACACCGCCATCCCCTCGGGAATATTCTGCAAAGCAATGGCGGTGGCAATAAAGATGCCGTCGGAAATGTCCCCGGTGCCAAAGCCAACGCCTGCGGCAACTCCCTCGGGCAGATTGTGTATCGCAATAGCCGAGGCAAAGGTGAGGGCGGCACGCATCCGATCACCGCCCGAGCCTTCCCCTCTGTCGAGGGCTCGGGCAAGAGGCGCCATATAAAATTTAAGCAGATAGTCAAAGAAATTCACACAAAGAGCGCCAATGAAAATACCGAAGGCGGTGGTGAAGACTCCAAGGCTGCCGCCTGCCTCAAGGGATGGCATCACGAGGCCGAGAAGAGATGCGGCAAGCATAATTCCAGCCGCAATAGCCATAACGGCGTCGTTGTATTCCTTTTTTGTCCTTTTACAAACAAGTCCGATCACAGCGCCGAATATGGTGGCTCCGCCAACCCCCAGCGCAGTTATAATTACAATGTCCATAAGTCCTACCCCTGCTGTCGTTCATCACAAAGCTTTACTGCTACTCAGTTTATGCAAGGAAAACTTTTTTGACACATTTTTAAAAAGAAAAATCCCCGATCAGCCAAAATCAACTCGGCTTTTCGGGGATTTTGCAAAGTTATATTTACTTTTTTAATAGATCAGTAAGAAATTCTGCGCTTCAAATTCAAAACTCCGAACTCTGCGCTTTATCTTGCAATCTCCTCCATAACGAAGGCCTCGAGAGTATCGCCCTCACGGATGTCGTTGAACTTCTCAATTCCCACACCGCACTCGTAGCCCGAGGCAACCTCACGAACGTCGTCCTTGAATCTACGGAGAGATGCGATCTTATCCTCAAAGATAACGATACCGTCACGAACGATACGGATCTGTGCGTTTCTGGTGATCTTACCGTCCTGGATATAACATCCCGCGATAATACCAACGCCGGGAACCTTGATAGTCTGACGAACCTCTGCGTGACCGAGGAGAACCTCCTTGAACTCGGGAGCAAGAAGACCCTTCATAGCCGCCTCGATCTCATCGATGATCTCATAGATGATACGGTGGCAACGGATGTCAACCTTGTTTCTCTCGGCGCTGTCAAGCGCATTTCTGTCAGGACGAACGTTAAAGCCGCAGATGATCGCATTGGATGCAGCCGCAAGCATAACGTCGCTCTCGGTAATTCCGCCTACTGCGGAGTGGATAACCGAAACCTTAACCTCCTCATTGGAGAGCTTAAGGAGAGATGCCTTAACAGCCTCAACAGAGCCTGCAACGTCCGCCTTAACAACGATGTTAAGGGTCTGTACGCCTGCGGCGATCTGACCGAAGAGCTCGTCAAGGTTAACTCTTGCGTTAGCCTGAAGGATCTCCTGACGGAGTCTTTCTCTTCTCTGCTCTGCAAGATTCTTCGCCATTCTCTCGTCCTCAACCGCATTAAGCTCGTCGCCTGCCTGAGGAACGTCGTCAAGACCGATGATCTCAACGGGAACGGAGGGGCCTGCAGTCTTTACGGTCTTGCCCTTATCGTCAACCATCGCACGAACTCTACCAACCGCGTTACCTACGATAACGTAGTCGCCCTGGTGGAGAGTACCGTTCTGAACGAGGACGGTGGCAACGGGACCGCGGCCACGGTCAAGCTTGGACTCGATTACAAGACCTGCCGCACGGCGC
>CAZUJY010000092.1:0-7601 GCA_964620565.1 uncultured Ruminococcus sp.
ATTCGCAAATGATTTAATATTTAATTTTTGTCTAAACTTTTGGGTTCACTTCAAATGGCAGGCTCCTTTTATTACCACTTCTCAATAAGAGAAAGGGTCAGCTTGGTTGAATTCGCCGCAGCGATTCCAAGGAAGGTGGGATAATCCATCGTTGCCTCGCCGTCGGCAGAATCGGAGATCGCGCGGACTACCGCAAAGGGTGTTCCGTTGACAAAGGCGGTCTGGGCGATAGCGCAGCCCTCCATCTCACAGACGGTGGCAGAGAAGTCGGTGGCAATCCTTGTCTTATCGCCCGAGTCGGCGATAAACTTGTCGCCGGTGGCAATGGTGCCCGACTTAACCGAAAGTCCAAGCTCCTCTGCAAGAGAGAGCAGGATCTGTCTTGCCTTTGGATCAGCGTCGAAGTAGATCATATTGATTCCAGACACAAGCCCCTTGGGATCGCCAATGGCAGATGTGTCCATATCGTGCTGACAGAGGCGGTCTGCGATCACCACGTCGCCGCAATTAAGTCCGCCGCCGATAGCGCCGCCAACACCTGTATTGACGATAAGGTCGGGAGAGTACTTTAAAATCATGGTCTGCGCGCAGATGGCGGCGAACACCTTGCCAATGCCGCATCTTGCAACCGCCACACGCTTGCCCGAGATAAGTCCTGTGTGGAAGGTGATGCCGCTGACGGTTTCGCTCTCGCAGTCGGAAAGAGATGAGATGATCGCCTCAACCTCAGGCTGCATTGCGCCGATAATTCCAATATCTACCTTCATATTTTTTCACCCTTATATTTAAAATCGTTTTCCTTTGAACTAAGGATCGAGAGGTATCTTGCACACTCACGCTTTGCGCAGGCAAGATCAAGGTTCTGATAGTTTCCGCACTCACGTCTTACGGCGCCGAACATCTCGCCATCGTGGTTTACGATCTTTTCAAGAACGGACATAACTACCCTCAGTACCTCATCGTTATCTGCGTCACGGACAAGAAGATAAAATCCCGTCTGGCAGCCCATAGGACCGAAGTAGATCACCCTGTCCGAGATCTCGCTTGCACGGACGTAGGTTGCGAACATATGCTCCACTGAGTGCATGGTAAGATTGTCCATATAATCGCCGCCGTTAGGGATGCGGGTGCGAAGATCATAGGTGGTAATGTCGCCGTCTATACGTGACACGTAGATACCCTCTGTAAGTAAATCATGATCCACGGTAAAGGAGGCAATTTTATCGATTTTCTTCATAAAAACCTCTGATTTGTAAATAATTCTTTGCAAAAAGCACCTATTTGCGACGAATTTCGGCGAATAAGTGCTTTTGCTTTATGATAAAAGTTGGATTAAATTTTGGATTAAAATCCGTCTTAAATTGATCAGAACTTGATTTTCTCCGCGATGTAGGACTTAACCTCAGAGAGAGGAATTCTAACCTGCTCCATAGAGTCTCTGTCACGGATGGTTACGCAGTTATCATTCTCTGTATCGAAGTCGTAGGTGATGCAGAAGGGAGTACCGATCTCGTCCTGACGGCGATATCTCTTACCGATAGAGCCGGCTTCGTCGAACTCACAGTTGAACTCCTTTGCAAGCTCGTCGAAGAGGTCAAGAGCCTTCTCGGAGAGCTTCTTGGAGAGAGGAAGAACAGCGCACTTAACAGGCGCAAGAGCGGGATGAAGATGAAGAACTGTACGAACATCCCCTGCTGCGATCTCCTCCTCATCGTAAGCGTCAACGAGGAACGCAAGGGTAACTCTGTCAGCGCCGAGGGAGGGCTCAACAACGTAGGGAACGTAATGCTCGCCGCTCTCCTGATCAAAGAAGGTCAGATCCTTGCCGGAGTGGTTACCGTGCTGGGTAAGGTCGTAGTCGGTTCTGTCAGCAATGCCCCAAAGCTCGCCCCATCCGAAGGGGAAGAGAAACTCAAAGTCGGTGGTCGCCTTGGAGTAGAAGCAAAGCTCCTCGGGATCGTGGTCACGAAGACGAAGATTCTCGTTCTTCATACCAAGGTCAAGAAGCCACTGGTGACAGAAGTTCTTCCAATATGCAAACCATTCAAGGTCGGTGCCGGGCTTGCAGAAGAACTCAAGCTCCATCTGCTCGAACTCACGGGTTCTGAATACGAAGTTACCGGGAGTGATCTCGTTACGGAAGGACTTACCGATCTGGCAGATACCGAAGGGCAGCTTCTTACGTGCGGATCTCTGTACTGCGGGGAAGTTTACGAAAATGCCCTGCGCAGTCTCGGGACGAAGATATACGGTGTTGGAGGATTCCTCAGTTACACCGATAAAGGTCTTGAACATAAGGTTGAACTTCTTGATGTCGGCGAAGTCGTTGCCGCCGCAGATAGGACAAACGATGCCCTTATCCTTAATATAGGAAGCCATTTCCTCAAAGCTCCAGGATGCAGGGTTGTCGTCAAGGCCGTTCTGGAATGCGTAATCCTCGATAAGCTTGTCCGCTCTGTGACGAGCTTTACAGCCCTTGCAGTCCATAAGAGGATCGGAGAAGCCGCCAACGTGACCCGAAGCAACCCAGGTCTCAGGGTTCATAATTATAGCTGCATCAAGTCCAACGTTGTAGCGGGACTCCTGCACGAATTTCTTCCACCAAGCTCTCTTTACGTTGTTTTTGAACTCAACGCCGAGAGGACCGTAGTCCCAGGAGTTAGCAAGACCGCCGTAGATCTCCGAGCCGGGGAAGATGAAGCCTCTGTTCTTACAGAGAGCAACAATTTTGTCCATTGTCTTTTTTGTGTTTTCCATTATTTTCACCTCAAAATAGAGAAATTTTAATAATCAAATGTAAATATTAATTGTCATTTTCAATGATTTCGCCGTAAATTATGCCCTTTTCGTGGCTTATGGGCTTGACTAAAACGAGAGTGCCCGAAAGTCCCTCATCGCTCTTTACCCTCACCTCAATATAGGAGTCGGAATGGGCGGTGTAGACGCCACGCTGCTCGGTCTCGAGGATGCAGGAGAGCGGCTCGCCACGGGAAACGACCGCCGAGAGAATCTCATCTCTCACACGGGCGCACTCGGCAATAAGCCTTGCGGAGCGAACCCTTTTTACCTGCTCGGGAATCTGATTTTCATAGGTTGCGGCGGGTGTTCCCTGACGCTTTGAATAGGCGAAAACGTGGGCATCAAGCAGCCCTGCCTCGCTGACAAACCGCATGGTATCGAGGAAGTCCTCCTCGCTCTCACCCGGGAAGCCGACCATAAGATCGGCGGTGAGCATTACGCCGGGCATTTTGGCTCTGATGTGCTCTATGTTTTTCAGCGCCATGCCTCTGTTATAGCGGCGGCGCATTCCACGAAGAACACTGTCGGAGCCCGACTGCATTGAGATATGTATGTGCGGCACCATAATTTTGGTGTCGGAAATTCTGTCGATAAAGCTTGCCGAAAGAAGCTCGGGAGCCATAGATCCAAGGCGGATCCTCTCGCAGCTGCCCCTTCTGTCAAGCTGGCAGATCAGGTCAGCAAGGTCGTATTTTTCATCAAAATCAGCACCGTACGAGCCTGTTTCGATGCCTGTGAGAACGATCTCCAGAGTTCCGCTTTTATAAAGCCCCTCGACCTCGGAGATGACCTCCTCGGGTCGCTTGGAGCGGACGGGTCCACGGGCGGATGAGATTGCGCAGTAGCTGCATTTGCACTCGCAGCCGTCCTCGATCTTAACGTAGGCTCGGGTTCTGGGCGCTTTTTTTACGCACATGGGCTCGAAGGTTGCGCCGTCAAGAGATGTGACGTATACCTCAGCGGGAGGGACCTCATCCGTCAGCCTGCGGCTGCCACCTTCCCCAGCAGGGAAGGCTAATTTTGCATTCAATAGCCTGTTGGCGATCTCAACGCATTTCATCTTGTCCTGCGTTCCGAGAACGGCGCTGACACCCTCGATAGCCGCTGCCTCATCGGGCGCGCGCTGACCGTAACAGCCGATAACGATTACTACGGCTTCGGGATTTTTTCTTATGGCACGTCTTATATACTTCCTCGACTTTGCGTCGCTCTCGGCAGTGACGGTGCAGGTGTTTATCACATACACGTCGCAGACCTCGTTGAAGGGAGCAACAAGATAGCCCGCCCTCTCAAACGCCTCGCCTATCGCCTCGGTCTCATAAAGCGAAACCTTGCAGCCAAGGGTATAAAGTCCTACCTTAAGCATGTTCCTTTAAATATTCCTTTACAAATTCGGGCTTAACAACAGCCACGTAGGGCAGATTGCGGTACATTTCAAACAGATCAAGGCCATAGCCGAATACGAACTCGTCTGGGATCACTTTACCCGAGTAGTCGGGATCGAACTCAACCTTTCTTCTTGAGGGCTTGTCAAGAAGTGTGCAGGTCTTTACGCTTCTTGCGCCCTTCTGAGTCAAATGAGCCACAAGGAAGGTAAGGGTGTTTCCGGAGTCAACAATATCCTCTACAACAAGGAAGTCACATTTATCGAAATCGGGTCTGTCAAAATCAAGCTTCATACGGATCTTTCCCGAGGACTCGGTGGAATTGCCGTAAGAGGACACTCTCACCACCTCAAGCTCGTGAGGAACATGAAGCTTTTTACAAAGATCGGTGGTGAAAGGCATAGCGCCCTTAAGCACCGAAACTACAACGAGATTTTTACCCTCGGCAGAGTACTCTTCATTGATCTTATCCGCAAGCTCGGACACGATCTTATCAAGCTCTTCCTCGGATACCAGCACCTTTTCAACAATGTTGTCAAGCATAAGAAAACACCATCCCATTTTAATTTTTATATTACAATTTAATATTTTAACAGATTTTTAAGGAAAAGTCAATAGAAAAGGGATTTGTTATTCTTCTTTTTATGCCAAAAAACCGGCAACCAAAAATTTACAATAATTTTTAAAAAAATCTGAAGAATTTTCGACAAAAAATCGGTATTATATTATAGAAGATATAATCAGAAGCAAAAAAGGAGGTATATGCCGATGTTCAATTAAACGATAAAATAGGATTAAAAAACAAAAGAAAAAAAGATAGGAGAAAATATGAGTTATGTAAAAAAATATGATATTGGACAGATAAAGCTTGATCTGCCTCGTGCCAATCATATTCACGAGTTATCCTTGCTTTCATTCAGTGATATTCAGAATACAGTAAACCTATCTCTTGTATTTAATTACGCATTACATATAGAAGATGTCGCCGCAAATCAAAATTCATTTTCTATTGCTCCCGGATATAAATTGAATTTGCAGAAAAGAATCATCTTCGATGAAAACTATATTCCCACAAAAATACAGGAGGGCGACGGAAGATTTGTCGACTTGTTTGACGTTGATAATATTGTGAATTTATATACTTTCGACGATGATTCTCAGAGATTGTTAAGAAAAGTACAGGTATCAGAGCCTACCCTTGTGCCACCCGGAAGTAATGAAATAACTCCCGGCACAGGTATTCCGGTGTATAATTACAACGTAGAATATCCCGATTTCAGCAAAGAGGTTTACGATGGCAGCGGAAAAATTATCGAAGTGTATGATAAATACAGCGATACGCCTCTTTTGGCATACACCTACAACGAGAACAGCCAATTAATTTCCGTTAGCTACAGAGGAACAAAGATTATTTCGTTCGGTTATGGATCTAACAGGCTTAATACTGTTACGTATGCGGGATGTGAAAGCGCATTTAATTATAATACTAATGGAACGCTGAACTATGTAACGCATTACTCGGGCGTTGTGTATACTTTTGATTATTCGAATGGATATGTAATTAAGGCAGGTAATGCCGTAGACGAAGCTGTTAATTCCTCAACCTTGTGTAGAGATACCGCAAGCCAAACAGTATCTGTTAGCGATCATTACGGAAACATTGTCACATATAAGTTCGACGAAGATATGACGCCAAATATCAGTAATAACAGCGTGGAAATCACCGACAATTTAGGGGTCAAAACAAGAGTACAGTTTAATTCGGGGAAAGCAACATATTCCTATGAAATAGGCAACAACGATGTGGATTTTTCGAACGAAGGATTTTACACAGGAAACATTAACGTTTATCGCACAGAAGATGATATGTTTAATACACCTACACCATTCGTTCAAAAATATTACAGCGGAGTCAATCTAAACTCAAATGCCAATGGCCAATATAGTTTTGATCTTAGATCATTGGGAATGTACTCCGGTTATTATTATGTTTCCGGGTGGTTAAAGTTAAAGGATGACCACGAAGAGAACAGTATATCTACTCGTGTCAACATTACACCTTATAGCAGCGTGACTGATGAAGGATGCCTTATCTCAGGAATTAGCAAGACTAAATGGAAATATTTTGCAATAAAAGACAAATTTAATGCAAACACCCTTAACATCATTTTCTCGAACATAAACGCTCTGGATATAAGAGATGTTCGACTTACTTTCCAACCGACGCATTTGTGGTCAAACGAAAAATCGCAATTTCTGCCTATTGCAGAAGACGTTTTGATACACAAAACAGACGGCAATGCAATACCGCTTCACGAGGTATGCTTCTCGGCATACGGATATGACCCCGAGTTTGATTGGTGTTCCTTCGATGATATACTGAGATATTTGGTAAATCAAAAGAAGAACGTTAACACCTACGAATTTTACTATAGTAAAAGTAAGACGGTCGTTCCGATACTTCCTTCTAACGATATTAAATTTGGTTATAGAAGCGAAGAACAAACGGACACCTATTCTTTGTCGGATTATTACTTAGGAAGACGCTTTTATACGGATAGAGGAATTATTACAACAAGGGTAAAGGATGACTCCGGCGATTATCTTTTAATTTATGAGACCGCAGATGAAAGCGGTACTGTTATCAAACAGGAAAATTACGACGATTATCTCGACGTATCTTCCGCAACGGCTGAGGGTGTTAATGCCACATACGAAAGAGCTTCGAATGGACTTGTAACAAGAGAAACCGTATCGGGTCTTTACAGGCACGACACAAGCTATACAGATACTCTCGTTACCGTAAAGGATGTTAATGTAGATACAGGTGAAACGCTTTCAACCACAGAATACCATGTCAACTCTACTTGGGGCGGTGTGCATACGGTTAAACTGCTTGACGGAAACGGCGCAGTTAAGTCGGTTATCACAGATACATACGACTCGGATATGAGCGCATTGACGCAAAAGGACTTTGACGCCACTCCTTCACGCAAAAACAACTTTGATTATTCAAATGGCATGTTTTCTTCTGTAACCCACGGTGCGCTTGATTACGACTTTATTTACGCATCAGGAGATCTTGTAGGTGTAAAAAAGTTTAACAATCTTATTGAAAGCTATGAATTATCTGACAACCGCAAAACTCTCACAAGCCACTATCCTGCTGAGGATGGAGCTGTTTACAGTCTTGTTCAAAAAACTGACGAGTACGGCAGATTAACCGAAATCGACGGTATATTGGAAAACACCTACGACATTTCTCCGTGGTATGCTAACGGCAATTACGGTATCGAAGGTGTTGACAATTCAAGCGGAAAGCTTGCTCAAACCACCGATCACACGACCGGAAAAGTGAAAAAATATGCCTACAATAACGACAAGCTCGAAAAAATAGGCGAGTTTAACTCAACCGGA
>CAZUJY010000093.1:0-7524 GCA_964620565.1 uncultured Ruminococcus sp.
TGGTGGAAAGTACAGGGCTCGAACCTGTGACCCTCTGCTTGTAAGGCAGATGCTCTCCCAACTGAGCTAACCTTCCGACAAATGCTATACAATTATAGCAAACATTTTTTAATTTGTCAAGGGGATTTCAAAATTTTATTTATTTTTTCCGCCAAAGCAAACGTTGTTTTATTTAATGTCGGCGTATTGAGTTTGTTTTACGTATTATTGACAAAAGGTTGATTATTTTTTTAAATTGTGATATAATAAAATTTATCAATAAAAGTTAGGTTTTGGAGGCTTTTTATATGAAAAGAATCTTTGCTCTGATTATTGCTATGTTGATGCTCGCCGGTTGCGGCAGAATCCCGGGCAATAAAAATGATAATCATCAAGAGGATGAAAACAATCACCAAGGCAACGAATCGATTGAAAACCTTCCCACCGAGGATGGTGAGGATACGCCTTCTAACAAAAACAACGAGAATAATGACAACGAAAATGAAAACAAAAACGAAGATGACAACGCTCAGAACGGTGAGAATGGCGACAACGCCGGCGAGTCAATTCAGAAAATCACCCTTAATGAATACATAAAGGATCTTTCGGATAGCGAATATTGTGGCGATGCCGATTTTCTTTACTTTGTTGCAAGCATGGATGAAAGGGCTGTCGGTAATATAATTTATGCAGCTCCAAATGGCAGTGGCGACGGAGATATAAAGGATCCCGCCTCTATTGAGGATGCTATCGATATGGCAAATCCCGGAGATACCATATATCTCAGAGGCGGGGAGTATGTTTTTAAGGAAGCCATCTGGCTGTCAAGCGGCGGAAAAGCGGGAGCTTATATTACGATTAAGAGTTATCCCGGCGAGAGCGCTAAGCTAACCACAACCCCGGAGAACATGAATAAATATGACGATAACGGAGAATATCTTTTCTTTGCCTTTGATGCGGGCGTTTCTTACGTTATCTTCGAGGATCTTGAAATTTACGGAGCCACTTACAAGTATGTTGCAGCCTTTGCTTGCTATGACGGCGGACAGAATCACCTGATATTCAAAAACATCAAAATACACGATATAGGTACCTCAAAAACAGAGTACGGATGCAATGCATTTCTCTTTCTTGGCGAAAAGAAGGAGCCTATAAACAACATAATGCTTATTGATAATGAGTGTTATAATTTGACTCTTGGATATAGCGAGGCAATCTCATTTGCGGGAAACTGCGAATATTGCTATGTTGTTGGAAACAGAGTATATGACTGTACCAACATCGGCGTTGATTTTTACGGAAACGCCGAGTATTGCTCGGTTGAGTCGCTTGACCAGGCTCGTTATTGCGTGGCAGCGTATAACACCGTTTATAACTGCAGCTCTCCCTATGCCGATTGTGCGGGCATTTACGTTGACGGTGGCAAAAATTGTCTTATTGAGGGAAATTATGTTTACGGTTGTCAATACGGTATCGAAATCGGCTCTGAGGAATTGAAGGAACGGTATCCCGTAACCGATATTATCGTAAGAAACAATCTTTTGAAGGAAAACTCGGTTTGTGCTATGAGAATCGGCGGATATGATACCAAGACCAGCGGAACCGTAAAAAATACTTACGTTTACAACAATAGCTTTGTTGATAATCGAGGAAACAACATCATTATTTCCAAGGCAGACAAAATTGTTTTTGCCAATAACATCTTTATCAGCAACAATACTTACGTTGAAACGGAATTCAGCGAAAGCTACATCAAAAATCTGGAATTTTATAACAACCGCTTTGACCGAGAGGGCGATACCTTCGCTCTCTATGGCAACGATATTGATATCAGCAAGCTTAATGCCCGTTATGGCGGTGATAATTTTGTTAGCAAAACGAATCTTGACGACGAGTTTTGCCCCGACAGCCAATTTGTAGGGCACAAGGATTATTCTCCTAAGTATGATTTTTATCTTCACATAAGAGAAAAATACTATATAGGCGCAGTTGAGAGAAGGGTGGAATAAATGAAATTTTACGAAAACTTAAAGCTTGATGCCGAGCGTGCGCTCTATGGCGAAAATGATATTTATTTGAGAGATTGCTCGTTTGACGGGCCCTTCGATGGCGAAAGCGCGCTGAAGGAGGCGGGCGGAATCACCGCCGAGAGATGCTATTTCAATCTCCGCTATCCCTTCTGGCATTGCGACGGTGTGTCCATATCCTACTGTGAGATGACCGAGAACTGCCGAGCGGCGCTATGGTATTCTGCCGATATTAACATTTCAGGCTCAAAGCTCCACGGCATAAAGGCCCTCCGTGAGTGCAGCGGCATTGAGCTTACGGATTGCGATGTTATCTCGCCCGAGTTTGGCTGGTTTTCCTCGGATATTACCGCCAGAGGCTGCTCCTTTGTCAGCGAATACTTTATGCTTCGTGCGAAAAATCTTGATTTCAAGGACATAAGCTTCAAGGGTAAATATTCCTTCCAATACATAGAGAACTCGGTGTTTGAAAACTGCAATTTCGACACCAAGGACGCCTTCTGGCACGCTAAAAACGTAACTGTTCGCAATTCTACTGTTAAGGGCGAGTACCTTGCCTGGTACTGCGAGGATGTGACCTTCGAGAATTGCACAATTATCGGCACCCAACCACTCTGCTATTGCAAAAATCTGAAGCTTATTAACTGTAAGACGGAGGGCTGCGATCTTTCCTTTGAGAAATCCTCGGTAGATGCAGAGATCGTCGGACATATCGACAGCGTAAAGAATCCCGAGTGTGGCAGAATAGTAGCCGACACCATCGGCGAGATTATTATCGAGGAGGACTACGACCGCTGCGAGATCAAAACGAAAGAGCGCTAAGCTTAAAAAATTGTTAAATAAGCCTATTGACAATATTTTCACCTTGTGATATAATAACAACGTTAATCTATTAATAATCGGAGGATTATAAAATGAAGAGAATCAACACTATCGAAACTAAGGATATTGCAAAAACCGTAGAGAACGGCGGCTGCGGCGAGTGCCAGACCTCCTGCCAGTCTGCTTGCAAGACCTCTTGCGGCGTTGCAAATCAGCAGTGCGAGAATCAGAACAAGTAATTTGATTTTCAAAGGGCGTCGCAATTTTATTGCGGCGCCCATTCTTTTGTAGAACGGAGAAAAATAATGGTACATCAGTACAAGCTTAACGGATATAACATAGTTCTCGATACTGCATCGGGCTCGGTACATACGGTTGACGAGGTTGCATACGATATTATCGAAATGTATAAGACTCACACCGAGGAGCAGATCGTAGATGAGATAATGAAGCGCTACGGTCATCTTGAGGACGTAAACGAGAGCGAGATCCTTGAGTGCATAGAGGACATAAGATCGCTTGAGGCGGCTGGAAAGCTCTATTCCACAGACGCCTACGAGGGTCTTGCAACCAATTTCAAGAATAACAGCAAGGTGGTTAAGGCGCTCTGCCTTCACGTAGCTCACACCTGTAACCTTAACTGCTCCTACTGCTTTGCAAGCCAGGGCAAGTATCAGGGCGACAGAGCCTTAATGTCCTTTGAGGTGGGTAAGCGCGCGCTTGATTTTCTTATGGAAAGCTCGGGCACAAGACGCAACCTTGAGGTTGACTTCTTCGGCGGTGAGCCCTCGCTTAACTTCGACGTGGTAAAGCGACTTGTGGAGTATGCAAGAAGTGTAGAGGGTGAGAGAGGAAAGAACTTCCGCTTCACCTATACTACCAACGGTATGATCCTCACCGACGAGATGATTGAATTCCTTAATAAAGAATGTCACAACGTAGTTCTCTCTCTGGACGGCAGAAAAGAGGTAAACGACCACTTCAGAGTTGACTATGCAGGCAGGGGCAGCTATGATACCATAGTTCCCAACTTTAAGCGACTTGTGGAGAGCCGTGGAGGTAAGGGTTATTACGTAAGAGGCACCTACACCCATAACAACGTTGATTTTACGAATGATATTATCCACATGGCAGACCTTGGCTTTACCGAGCTTTCTATGGAGCCTGTGGTTTGTCCTCCCGGCGATCCTTATGCGCTGACCGAGGAAGACCTTCCTATCCTCTTCCGGCAGTATGAGATTCTTGCCAAGGAGATGATAAAGAGAAGAAAAGAGGGACGCCCCTTCACCTTCTATCACTATATGCTTGACTTAAAGCACGGCCCCTGCATTTATAAGAGAATCACAGGCTGTGGCTCTGGTACCGAGTATATGGCGGTAACCCCTTGGGGCGATCTTTATCCCTGTCATCAGTTCGTGGGAGATGAGAAGTATCTGCTCGGTAACATCTTCGACGGTGTAAAGAATACCGCCGTTCAGGACGAGTTCCGCTCCTGCAACGCATATTCCCGTGAGGAGTGTAAGGACTGCTGGGCAAGACTTTATTGCTCGGGCGGATGCGCCGCAAACTCCTATCACGCAACCGGCTCTATCGGTGGCGTATATAAGTACGGCTGCGAGCTGTTTAAAAAGAGAATTGAGTGCGCGGTTATGCTGAATATTGCCAATACAGAACAATGACAACACCTATTTATGATTTTGTAAAAAAATACTCCGAGAGCGGTTCAGCTCGTTTTCACATGCCCGGTCACAAGGGCAAGGGCGAGCTTGGATGCGAGGCGCTTGACATCACCGAGATCTCGGGCGCCGATGTGCTTTACTCTGCGGATGGGATAATAGCCGAGAGTGAGAATAATCTAACAAGTCTTTACGGCACAGCTCACAGCTTCTATTCCACCGAGGGCTCAACTCTGGCTATCAAGGCTATGCTGGCTCTCGTCAGCGAGAGGGAGGGAAAGGAACGCCCTCTTATTTTGGCGGCAAGAAACGTTCACGCCTCCTTCGTGCGTGCCGCGGCGCTGCTTGATCTTGACGTGGAGTGGATATATCCGAATGAAGAAGAGCATCTGTGTCGGTGTAAAATCTCTCCCCGTGATATCCAGATAGCCGTAGAACGCAGCAGCAGAAGGGTTTCTGCGGTATATATCACCTCTCCGGATTATCTTGGAAACATCTCTGATGTTTCCCGCTTGGCAAGAGCTTGCAAGAGGTACAATATTCCGCTGCTGGTAGATAATGCTCACGGTGCTTATCTTAAATTTTTGCCCGAGGATCGCCACCCCATAACCCTTGGCGCTGCAATGTGCGCTGACTCGGCGCATAAGACTTTGCCCGTGCTTACGGGCGGTGCGTATCTGCATATCTCGAAGGACTATCCCGAGTATGCAGATAAAGCGAGAGCCGCCCTGTCGCTCTTTGCATCCACAAGTCCGTCGTATCTCACCCTTTCCTCGCTTGATCTGTGTAACAGAAGGCTTTCCGAGGATTATCCCGAGAAAATTGCCGCCATTGTGGAAAAATCTGCCGAGATAAAGGCTAAAATCGCTTCGCTCGGCTATGAAATCTGCGACGCCGAGCCTCTGAAAATAGTGATATGGGCAGGCGATAGCCTTGCCGAGCATCTGAGAGAGCAGGGGATAGAGGTAGAATTCTCCGACTCGGAGTACACTGTGCTTATGCTTAGCCCCGAGAACAGCGACGGCGATTTTGAAAGACTCATCGATGCGCTGTCAAGCTTTAAGGCGGAGCGCGGAAGACCCGAGATCACGTATTCTACCAAGCCTCATAACCAAGAAATGACCATACGTGATGCCGTTTTTGCTAAATCTGAGCTTGCTCCTGCGGAAAAATCGGTAGGGCGCATCTGCGCATCCCCCACGGTTTCCTGTCCCCCTGCCGTTCCCATCGTCATCAGCGGCGAGCGTATTACCGAAGAGGACATAGAGCTATTTAAACACTATGGAATAAAGACCGTTTTCGTGGTAAAAAAATAAGCTCCCTTTGCACAAGGGAGCTGACACCGAAGGCGTCTGAGGGATTGTTTAGTTATAAAAATCAACTGATAACAATCCCTCCGTCTTGCTTCGCAATCCACCTCCCTTTACACAAGGGAGGTTTTATATTTTCAGGCTGATTTCTCCTGTAAAGAGTCTTTCCTGTCTGCCGTCACGCTCTATTGTCAGAGAAAAGTCGGGATTTATATCAATAACGGTTGCTTTATAGCTTTCGCTCTGCTTCATAACCGTCACCGTCTTGCCGATTATTACCGAGCGCGCCTTGTATTCGGCGTGGCAGTCGCCGCCGACCGAGAGAAATTCTTTTATGATGCGCGCCGCTAATTTTGACCTGTCAGGCGCACATTTTAACTCACCCTCAATCGAGGTTGCAATGTCTGAAATTTCGTCGGAAATAGCGTTTTTGTAAATATTTATTCCCATTCCGACCACCTGATGGGCAATTTTGCCGTCCTGTGTTAGCTCTCCCTCGGTTAAAATTCCCGCAAGCTTTTTGCCGCCGAGATAAAGGTCGTTGACCCATTTTACCTTGATTTCGCATTTACAGAGGCTCTCGATGGCTTTTGCAAGTATAACTGCCGTTCTTGCTGTCACCGCCGTTGCGTCTGCTCCCTTTTCGTCAGGGTAGGAAAGTATGCTTATATAAATTCCCGCGCCGCGCTCGGACACAAAGCTTCTTCCGCGCCTTCCGCGCCCCGCGGTCTGTCCGTCGGCAATAAACACCACGGGCGTTTTGTTGTCGGGATTTGCTCTTGCATACTCTCTTGCCCGTTGATTTGTGGAGTCGGTCAGCTCGTAAAGGACAATCTTCGGCAAGGATACGCCAAGATTATTCAGTTCCTCGGTTATTTTGTCAACACTTAACATATCCGCCCTCCGTTTTTATAAGTATAACACCAACTCTCCCCCTCTGTCAAGGTAAAAATATTTTTGCCCCGACTATTGACAATCGGGAAATAATTATTTATAATAATAGGGTAATAACTGTGACGGAGACAGTAGCGAGGACGAAAGCGCACAGAGAAGCGGCGGTTGGTGCGAGCCGTAAGCGAGTATCCCTTATGTGAAGATCACTCCCGAGTTGCAGAGCTGAAGCCCGGTAAGCCCTGCCGTATTGCTGCGTTAAAGCGTAAGAGATGCGGAATATTTTCCGTAATTTCGGGTGGTACCGTGCTTATTGCGCCCCGATGGCTATGGTTGTTAGCTATCGGGGCTTTTTATTTTGCCTTCCCCTTGAGGGGAAGGTGTCACCGCAGGTGACGAATGAGGTGTAATTAATTTTATTTTGGAGATAAACGCTATGGAAATCTACGAAAAGGTGTCAACGAACCTGAATTTCGTTGAGAGAGAAAAACAGACAAGAAAATTCTGGGAGGACAACCAGGTATTCGAGAAGTCTATCGAGCTTCGTGAGGGTGGAGAAAACTACACCTTCTTCGACGGACCCCCTACCGCAAACGGTAAGCCTCATATCGGCCACGTTCTCACCAGAGTAATCAAGGATATGATCCCCAGATACCATACCATGAAGGGCAGACGTGTTCTTCGTAAGGCCGGTTGGGATACTCACGGTCTGCCCGTTGAGCTTGAGGTTGAGAAGAAGCTGGGCATCGACGGCAAGGATCAGCCTGTCAGTCCGAATTCTACTATCCGGACGAGTACTTCCGGGAGATCGGGGACTTT
>CAZUJY010000094.1:0-7201 GCA_964620565.1 uncultured Ruminococcus sp.
GCAAAATGCATATTTCCCCAACCGCCTTTGCCGCCTTTGGCAATTATAACAGGCTGGGATCTGCACAAGACCGCAGATGGGGTCGCAGGTAAGTCCGAGATGATGCTCAAAGGCGATCTCGGCTGCGTATTCTATCTGATCAATGCCCATCTCAAACAGCTCGCCAAGGGCGGCAGCAGCCATAGAGCATGCAGTTCCGATCTCCGCCTGACAGCCGCATTCAGCGCCGCTGATGGAGGCGTTCGTCTTTGTGAGCGCACCGATAAGGCCCGCAACCGCAAGGGCGCGAAGGATCTCCTCGTCGGAGAATCTGTGCTTCTCCTGCATATAACGAAGCACCGAGGGCAGCACCGCGCAGGCTCCGCAGGTGGGAGCGGTTACGATAATGCCGTTGTCTGCGTTCTGCTCGCTTACCGCATAGGCATAGGCGCAAACGATACGGTTCTCACGGGTGACGGGGCTCTCGTCGATATGACGCTGGTTGTAGAGGTACTGCGCCTTTCTCTCCACCTCAAGACCGCCCGGAAGAATACCCGAGGTAGTAAGTCCCTCGTGGATAGCGTTCTTCATAGTAGTCCATACGGTGTAAAGGAACTCACGTATTCCCTCGCCCTCACGCATAAGAACGTAGTCTGAGAGACGGATGCCCTCCTTCTTACAGTATTCGGATATCTCGGAGAAGGTGGTCTCGGGATAAACGAGAGTTGCTCCCTCACCCTCTCTGCCCTCTATCTCAATATCTCCGCCGCCGACGCTCATAACACGCATTCTGCTCTGCTCCTTGCCGCCGACAACCGAGAAAATGTCCATAGTGTTCTCGTGGGGCAGCTCACGGTCGGTGGTGTTGAATACTATCTCAACCGCCTTTTCGGTTGCCGAATCGATAGCCTTATCTGTACCGTGACCCTCGCCTGTGTCGGCAAGGCTGCCGTAAAGGATAACCTTATAGCTCTCTGCCTCGGGGTGCTCGGACACGTAGATTCCCATAGCCTTCGCAGGTCCCATGGTGTGTGACGAGGACGGGCCCTTGCCTATTTTGTATATATCTCTGATTGATTTCATCATAGCGGCTTTCTCCTGAAAAAGAAATGTTTGCATAACTTCACAAATACATTTTAGCACATCAAAACCAAATATGCAAGGTAATATTTTAAATTTTATTTTATTTGGTTGAAATCAAATAGAAAATATGATATAATTTTATAAACTATAAGCAATTTCAGGAGCGTATTATGAAAAAGTCAAAAGCTAATTTTAATGACAAAATAACCGCGTTTTTCAATGAAAAAATGTCTAAGCTAAACGAAAAGGATTTGAAAATCAAAATTTTGCTTTCATTCATACTTGGAATAATTGTTGCCTTCGTCGGTTTCTATTTCTTCCTGCCGCCTATTAATCTGATGTCCGAGCGCTTCTGGTTGTATGTTATTTCCATAACCGTGGCCGCCTCAGTTCCCTTTATCAAGTTTGGCAGAACTCAAATAACCGTAAAAAGCGTAGAAGGCAAAACGATTAAAAAGTATTCCACTCCATTAAAACAAAACAAATGGGTAATCATAGCAGTTGCGATTCCGCTGTCGGTTCTTGTTATCGGCAATATAATATCCTCTACAGTGTTTAACGCACGCTCGTATGCGAAAATAATCGAGGTTACAGAGTCGGATTTTTCAGAGGATTTGCCTGAGACTACAGAGGTCACGAACATTGCGCTTATGGATACCGAATCGGCAAAGAGGCTTGGAAACAGAACTCTCGGTTCTCTCTCGCATGTGGTTTCACAGTATACGGTAAGTGACATATACACTCAGATAAACTATAAAAACACACCAAAAAAGGTGTCAAATCTCGAATACGACGGATTTTTTAAATGGATGGGAAACAGACAAAACGGTATTCCCGGTGTAGTAATCGTAGATCCCGTTAAAAGCAGCGCGGAATATATGGAGCTTAAAGCTCCTATGAAATACGCTGAGAGCGCATTCTTCGGTGACGATCTTATGCGAAAGGTGAGGTTCGATTATCCTACAAAGATTTTTGACGAGGATGCAATAAGCTTTGAGCTTGACGATGACGGAAATCCCTATTACATTATTTCCTGCTTTGAACCGCAGGTAATGCTTTTTGGAGCGAAGGACGTAGTTGAGGTCATCATTTTTGACCCTACAAACGGTTCAAGTGAGATATACAGCATTGATGAAACTCCCGCTTGGGTGGATATAGTTTACGACGGATATCTTGCAAGCGAGAAGTATAATTGGCACGGCACTCTGTCGGGCGGCTTTATTAACAGCATTATCGGTAACGTTGGCTGTAAGCAGGCAACCGACGACTTTGGCTATGTGGTGCTCGGTGATGACGTATGGTATTTCACAGGCGTTACCTCTGCGGTATCGAATGACAAATCCAACATCGGCTTTATTCTTACCAATGCACGAACAGGCGAATATAGGTTCTATCCTGTTATCGGCGCAGAGGAGCATTCCGCAATGGACGCCGCCGAGGGCGAGGTTCAGGAAAAAGGATATATTGCCTCATTCCCCTCGCTCATCAACGTTTCGGATCAGCCCACCTATATTATGGTTTTGAAAAATGATGCCGGCATCGTTGAGCTTTATGCTCTTGTAAACGTTGAAAACTACAGCTTGGTTGCTACAGGAACAACTCAGGCAGACGCTATGAGCGCGTACAAGAAGTTGCTAAGACAGCACGATATTGAGATAGGCGACAGTTCGGAAAATGTAGAGATAACCGTACAGGACGTAAGGATAGCTATGATATCCAACGTAGCTACCGTATACATCACCTCCGAAGACGGCGCTGTGTATAAAGGATATCTTGAAGCTGATGAATCACTTATTCTTATACGCAAGGGCGATAAGCTTAAGATTGGATATCTGCCCACTGATGTAGATAGGATTTACACTATATCCTCTTGGGAATTTTCAGAATAATCGAAAAGGAACGGACAAAAAATCCGTTCCTTTTATGTTTATTTATTCTTCAGATACTCATCGATCGCCCTTGCGGCGACCTTGCCGGCGCCCATAGCGGAGATCACGGTTGCGGCACCTGTTACGGCATCGCCGCCTGCGTAAACGCCTGCCTTGGTGGTAGCGCCATCCTCGGTGACGATAATTCCGCCCCAGCGGTTGACCTCAAGGCCCTCGGTGGTGGACTTGATAAGGGGGTTGGGCGAGGTGCCGATAGCCATAATTACGGTGTCAACGTCCAGGGTGAACTCACTTCCCTTTACCTCTACGGGACGGCGTCTGCCACGCTCGTCAGGCTCGCCAAGCTCCATACGGATACATCTCATACCGATAACAGTACCGTTCCTTGCGTCACGGCGGTCATCGGGGTTGTCGTAGCCGAGAATTTCAACGGGATTGCAGAGCAGACGGAACTCGATTCCCTCCTCCTCTGCGTGCTCGACCTCCTCACGCCTTGCGGGAAGCTCGGTCATAGAGCGTCTGTATACGATATACACCTTCTCCGCTCCGAGACGAAGGGCTGTTCTTGCGGCATCCATTGCCACGTTTCCGCCGCCGACGACCGCAACTCTGCCGCCCTTCATTATAGGCGTTTCGGGGCTCGAAAGATATGCCTTCATAAGATTTGAGCGGGTCAGATACTCGTTTGCGGAGTAGACGCCCTTCAAAGCCTCGCCGGGTATACCCATAAAGTTGGGAAGGCCTGCGCCCGAGCCGATGAATACCGCATCATACCCCATACCGAACAGCTCGTCTACCGTCAGGGTCTTGCCGATAATTACGTTGGTTTTGATCCTGACACCCATTCTTTTCAGAGTGTCAACCTCTTTTTTAACGATAGCCTTTGGCAGACGGAACTCGGGAATTCCGTACACAAGCACGCCGCCCGCAGTATGCAGAGCCTCATAGACGGTTACGGAGTAGCCTGCCTTCGCAAGATCGCCTGCGCAGGTAAGTCCCGAGGGACCCGAGCCCACGATAGCAACCCTTTTGCCATTGCTTTCAAGACATTCGGGGGTCTTGTCGCTATGGGAATTGTGCCAATCGGCAACAAATCTCTCAAGTCTGCCGATGCCGACAGGCTCGCCCTTGATGCCTCTTACGCAAAGCTTCTCGCACTGGGTCTCCTGGGGACAAACTCTGCCGCAGACCGCAGGGAGAGTGGAGCTTTTCGCAATTATCTGATAGGCGGCCTCAAGGTCACCCTCCTTGATCTTACCGATAAACTCGGGTATGTGAATATTTACGGGACAGCCGCTGACACAGGGCATATTTTTGCAGTCCAGGCAACGAAGCGCCTCGTCCATAGCGGTCGCCTCGTCATAGCCGAGAGCTACCTCCTCAAAGTTATGGACACGAAGAAGAGCGTCCCGGGTGGGCATTTCGTTTTTCTTTGGTGACATATTTGCTTTAGCCATTGCTACCCTCCCCCTTCTTAAAGAGATTGCAGGTGGACTCGTAGGCATGCCTTTCAAAATCACGGTAAGCCGAGGAGCGCATCATAGCCTCGTCAAAGTCAACCTGATAGCCGTCGAAGTCGGGCCCGTCAACGCAGGCGAATTTCGTAACACGTCTGCCGTCCACGTTAAGAGTAAGTCGACAGCCGCCGCACATACCGGTTCCGTCGATCATAATGGGGTTCATGGACACGTCACAGGGAATGGCTGTGGGGCGCACCGTCTCCACAACGAATTTCATCATAATAAGCGGGCCGATGGTGATAACCTTATCGAATTTGCCCTCGGAAAGCAGCTCACGAAGCGGCAGGGTCACGTTACCCTCTCTGCCGTAGGAGCCGTCGTCGGTCATAACGGTAAGCGAGTCCGAGCAGGCGGAAAATTCATCCTCTAAGATCACAAGATCAGAGCTTCTGAAGCCGATGATCGAGGTGACCTTAGCGCCCTTTTCCTTCAGCGCCTGAGCTATGGGAAGTGCGATAGCGCAGCCGACACCGCCGCCTACGATACATACGTTACCAAGCCCCTCAAGGTCGGTGGGAACGCCCAGCGGACCTGCAAAATCCTCTATGTACTCGCCCTCAATTTTCTCGGAGAGCTTCTTTGTAGTCGAGCCGACGATCTGGAATATTATCCTAACGGTGCCTGCGGCTCTGTCATATCCCGCTACCGTGAGGGGTATTCTCTCGCCCTCTTCGTCCACTCTAAGAATGATAAACTGCCCCGCCAGAGCCTTTCTTGCCACAAGGGGAGCCTCAATATCCATCATTACAACGGTGGGATTTAGCTGTTTTTTGTAAACAATTCTATACATTTTGCCTCTTTCTCGCCTGTTTTTCTGACAAAATGGCGATTTATCAACCGAAAATTTGCATAAAAAACTTATCCCTTATATTATACAACGAAACAGAGCCTTTTGCAATAGAGCCGTGCATTTTTATCAAAAATTTATTTTTAAATATAGAAAGGACGGCTGAAAAACAAACCGTCCCATTTTAATTAGGCTTCCCCTTGAGGGGAAGCTCCTGCGTAGCAGGTGATGAGGTGGATGTTAGCTAACTTTTCTACACCTCATCCGTCAGACTGCGTCTGCCACCTTCCCCTCCAATCAAAGGGGAAGGCTTTTATTTATACAATGTCAAAGGATGGGATTAGTTTATGATTCGGGTAGGCAGAAATAACCGATCTAATACATTCGTTTACCTCGTCGAGTGATTTGGTTTTCAAATCATTGTTGCAAATATTGGTTTCTGCATACATATATTCAGGGTTGCTTTTGTCAGCAAAACCGCCTCCGCCGAGGGAGTTCTTCTGTTCGAGGATAGATACATGCTCAAATCAAAGGATCGACTTCACACATCCGCCTTCAGCAAAAAGAAGCTCTAAAAACTCTTTCCAATGAGGAAACATAACATCTGAATAGATACTTTGTTCATCAATGTATCGTTTTACCTTTTCTGTAATCATATTTATCCCCTTTTTCTTTCACTAAACCACACTCGCCGGTTTATCTTCTGTAAAACATCGATTCGGTATTAACTCTGCCACCGTGATCCAGCCATCTATCCAATGCCTCGTTAAATCTATTTATATCAACAATGCCATTTTCTGCAAGGTCATAATAATCCGAAAGACATAAACATTGATTTTGAAAATCGCAACTAGGTATTTTCTGATAAATGCGGCATATAGCAGACATCAACTGATCCTCTGTCAGATCTCCGTTTTTATACCTGTCTCTTAGGTTTGTACGCAATCTGACATACACCGATTCCTCATCAAAGGGAGCTTCAAGGCAGTAAAGGTTCAACCGATGCAAAATTTCGTTCATATCTCCACGGCTTTCAACCAATTCAAGCACAATATGAGATATTGGAGCTTCGGTTTTAAGATAGGAATCAAGCCACTCATCATAGTTATCCCACCAACCGCACAGCAGCATTATTCTCTCATAATAAGCATCTTCACGTGTCATAATTAATCTCCTTTCTTGACTTTGTAAATCAATTATATGCTGATTATACCACACCATCCCGAAAAAGTAAAGAGCGATTTGATTTCTCAAACCGCCCTGTTTTTATTTAGTTAAAATTTTCTGTTTTTCAAAATTTCCATAGCTTAGCCAATACAGTCAGGGTAAAGTATTTGAATTTTACAATTGTATAGTTTCTGCATACTTCTCAAGAACTTCGTTAATTAGCTCTTCGTTCTCATAGAAAATATCGTCGCAATTATCGAGAATTTCATCCATCTTATCATCATCTACGTCGTTATATTTTCTATACGCTGAATAAGCCTCTTCTAAATTGCGTTTATGTACTTTGGGAAGAATGGACAAATTTTCCTTAACGACAGCATTTACATCACCCGTATTTTCTACATTTAAGAAAAATTGCGAGTGACCACCATTATTGACTTCGGATTGATAGGTCATTAAGTCCTGATATGGAGATTCTATCTGTCCGTCTGCCCACATATCCCACATTTTGTTGTATTTTAATGTTTCAGGTGGTAAAGTCTTTTCATGTAATTTTTTCGGTTTGGACTTTTTCTTAAAAATATCAAACAATCCCATGTCTTACTACTCAATTCATTTTTATTTTATTATACCACACCAATTTCTAAAAGTAAAGAGCGATTTGATTTCTCAAACCGCCCTGTTTTTAAAAGGCCCCTTTGTGTAAAGGGGGCTGGCACCAAAGGTGACTGGGGGATTGTAACAATCCCTCCGCTTCACATTCGTTCAGCACCTCC
>CAZUJY010000095.1:0-7181 GCA_964620565.1 uncultured Ruminococcus sp.
AAAACGGAATAGGACGGACAGCCGAAACTGTCCGTCCTACATACCGAAGCACCGCCTATACGCAGTTAATATCCTTATGAGAAACTGCGTAAAGGCCGGGTTTTCTTTGTTTCTTGACACAGAGCCTCAAATGTGCTAAAATGTAAAGGATATTATTACTTTTAAGGAAAAAATATGATCAAAATAACAGCCTTAAACAAAAAATACAAAACACAAAAACGCAAGGACTGTCACGCTCTTAACAACATCAATCTCACCCTACCGGATAAGGGATTGGTGTTTGTCCTTGGTAAAAGCGGCAGCGGTAAGTCCACTCTGCTTAATCTCATAGGCGGACTTGACAGTATCACAAGCGGTACTATTGAGGTTGACGGCAACGATCTTTCCACCTTTAAGGAAAAGGACTTCTGCAACTATCGAAACACACATATAGGTTTCATTTTCCAAGACTATCACCTTATAGACGAGCTGACGGTGTATGAGAATATCGTTCTATCGCTTAATCTTCGTCGCATTGAGGACAAGGATCTCGTGCAAGCCGCTCTTGAAAAGGTAGACCTTGCGGGCTATGAGGATAGATACCCCACCGAGCTTTCGGGCGGTGAGCAGCAGAGAGTTGCAATAGCGAGAGCAATCGTGAAGAACCCTCGCATAATCCTCGCAGATGAGCCTACGGGAAATCTTGACACCCATACCGCAACGGCTATAGTCGAGCTTCTGAAGGAACTTTCCAAAGAGTGCCTTATTCTTATCGTTTCACATAACGTAAATGATGAAAACTCATACGCCGACAGAATCATCGAGCTTAAAAAGGGCAAAATCATCTCCGACAAATCAAGAAATCCCGAGTTTGCAAACGAGATAGTTTTAAAAGAGGACACTTTAATATATCCCGACGGTCAATCGCTTTCGGATAAGGATATAGACCTACTCAACGAGAACGTACATAAGAAAATAATAAAGTGCACCGACAAGTTTATATCCACACCCGAAAACACGAAAGCCTCAAAGAAGATAAAAATAGAAAACAAAAAGCTCTCACTTGGAAAGGAGCTTAACCTTTCGGGCAAGTTCTTAAAAAACAAATCTCTCGCCATTACCCTTTCCGCTTTTATGGTGTCTGTCATTATGATCATCATGGCTCTGGCGCAGACCATAGTCAACTTTGACGGCAGCCACATTATCGCCGACGAGATGGCGAAGTCGCAGCAAAGCTCAGTTCTGTTAAACAAAACGGTAGACGCTGAAACGGAAGCTATGTTAGACGGTTCGTTTCGCATTGAAATAGGAGAAAATGATATTCAATCATTTTACGATGTGGGTTATAAGGGGAAAATATATCCCGTTATTAATGTTACTGTACCTATTACAGAATACAAAAATGCCGCAGGAGTAAAGGTTTCAAACCTTTCGGTATATCACCCCTATCTGAGAGAATCCCTTGGTACCATTGTGGTAGACGAGGACTTTCTTGAAAGAAAGTTTGGTGAGATAAACTATCTTGCTAAAGCAGAGGAATATGATCCTGCGGGTGTAATAATTACAGATTACATAGCTGATTCTATTCTGTTTTCACATACTTCGTATGTTAACAAAAGCTATGAGGATATAGTTGGTCCATACATTAGAAGTGGTTGGTCTATTCCCTCTATACATATAAACGCCGTTATTGATACCGGATACAAAGAGAAGTATGCTGAGTTGCTTGATCAAATTGAAAACGCAGTTGATTACAATATTAGCGATCTTTACAAGAATGAAGCTTTTGTTAATTTCTCATCGGAAATTAATGATTCACTTGGCTTCTCATACTCTTTAAATCCTGATTTCGAGCGTGATTTTATTGATAATTGGGCTTGGAGAGTTCCTTTTCTTCAAAAAATGGTGGTTAACGATCTGTTTGAGCTTGAGATGGATGAACAAGGCAGATATTACACCGTTTGGGGACAGGCCCCTGATTATGCTAAGCTCCCTTTAAAGCCTAACGCCATTGCCGACGATGCTATCGAAATGAACGTCACGCAATACAACGCATTGTTTGGTACAAACTACGATAAATCAAACTTAGACACGTTTATTCCCCACAAAATACAAATCACACAATATCGTCTTTATGATATAAACCAAGAGAATCCCGTTGCCTCTATGGAGGTTTTGGTTTCCGCCGTTGTTATGGATGCGTGGTGCTTGGGTGATAGCGTGGCAAGGGAGCTTGGTGAGGCTTCTGTTTACTATAATGCCCTGTACTTTGACGGTACAGATGGTATCGGTAATGCGCTTAACGTGGCGGGCGAGCTGAACTATGAGCCTCAGAGCGTTTCTATTGAGGGCATCCACTCTATGACAAGAGCTGTGGACGTTTTCGTGCCAATATTTGAGTTGATTTCTATTTTCCTTTACATAGGTGTAATCTTTATCCTTATGAACTTTGCATCCAAAATGATAAACGACAAGATGCACGAGATAGGTATTCTGAAGGCGCTCGGAACGAAGAATGGCTCTATCGGAGTTGTGTTTGGACTTCAGGTGGGGCTTATCGCTCTCTTAACCTGCGGACTGTCAACGCTCGGATATTATCTGTTCGTCGACGTAGCGAATGATATTCTGATCGAGTCAATTCACAGAATAGCGCCCAGCTGGACGCTTCCCGATCTGCAGTTCCTGACCTTCAAGCCCGAAATAGCGCTGATGAACTGCCTGCTTATCTTTGCGCTTGCCTTTGTATCACTTATCTTCCCGATGATAAAGATCAAGGCGATAAAGCCTGTAAAGATTATCAAGGCAAAGGAATAATATGTTATAAAACAAAGAAAACCCGATCGAAAGGTCGGGTTTTCTGGTATTTTAAAGGGCTTGTTTTACCTTTGTCGTATATTCGAGGGGCATATCGTAGTCACGCTCGTAGATCTCTCGCCATACCCTTGCGTTTTCTTCCATCATTTTATCTATGCTCTCTTTTCTCGAGAGGGAGCTATCAGGGTAGATAGGCTCGCCAATATTGATGGTGTATTCCTGGATAGGATATCCGTCCTCGCCGAGCGTCCTCGAGTCCTTCATGGTGATAAAGCAGGGAAGGATGGGCACCTCGCTCTTTAAGGCAATGCTGTACGCACCGCTTTTGAGGGGCTTCGGCTTTCTGTAATTCCACCACAGGCTCTGCTCGGGATAAATAAGTACGAAATGCCCATCACGAAGCAGGCTGTCCACCGCTGCGCTGAACTTATTCATGGTGTGTCTGTTGCTTGAGAGGGGAAGGGTATAGAAGTTGCGCATCAGATAGCCGTAAAAGCCGCCGAAGGAGGTATAATTTCCTTCTCTGATAACACGGTATAGCGTCTTGCCCTTAACACCCGATCTCAAATATGCCTCGTGCATAGCAAAGGTGTCAAACGGGTTGAAATGATTGCAGGTGATTACGGCGCCCGACTTGAGATTTGCCATATTCTCAAGGCCACGCACCTCACGGATGATCATCTGACCCTCACGCTGTATCTTTTCAAGAAAGCCTTTTGCCATTTTATAGGCTACCTCGGTTTTGACCTTATCGTAGGCGCTTTTTCTGAAGTAGTCGATCTGATCGGGCAGCAGCTCCTTTGTGGGCGGATCATCCTCAAGATCAAGATCAAATATACCACGCTTCTCGTAGTCACGCATCTTTTCGATAACAGCAACTCTGTCAGCGCTTCTGACGGTTTTGTTGAGAATTCTCTGATAGTTATGCTCGCTTGCCGTCTCGTCGATAGCCATCTGGTAGAGGTTGTCGGCAGACAGTCTGTCACGCTCTCTTTCCTCGTCGGTATAGGCCTCAAGATCAGCCTTGATCGCCTCGTACATCTCGGTATCCTTGGCGCACGCCCAGAATATATCTGCGCCGCCGCAGTCGTGGTAGTGCCAGGGCTTGTTTACCATAATGTAGTGAAGAATATAGGCATCGCCTATGTCATAAGGGTACTTAAAGCCTTCTGTAACCTCGGTATTCCACCTTTGGTCAAGCCAGCAAACGTGATCCTTGCAGATAAGATTAAGATAATCCTCGTCCTGTGTCACCACGAAATTGTATTCGCCGAGAAGGGTAAGGAATCTGTTGAGCAGCTTTGTTTCTCTCCACATATCGCAGTTGATAAGGAGCATACCCGCATTAAAGAAATTGTGCCTTGAAACACCGACAACCTCCTCTGCGTATGTTCCGTAAACGTCCACCTGCACCATCGCCTGCTCATGACAGCCGCCTACAAGATTGTCGCCAAGATCGGTGTCATAAAGCTTTGATATATCGCCGAGAACCACCGTGTCGCTGTCAATATAGATAGCCTTGTCGTATTCGGGGAACATCTCTGCGATAAAGAGTCTGAAATAGGTGGTTTTCGTGTAATAGTGACGGAGCGGCAGCTTATCCTGGATTTTTTCAAGATAGGGGTTGACGTTTACAAAATCAATGTCAAAGCCATCTCTCTCTAGTCTCTTGGTTGACGCTTGCATTTCCTCGGAGATGTTGGTATGCAGCACGTGAATCTTATATTTTCTTTCGGAATCTGCGTTATTTATAAGTGAACTGATAGAAACTATCATGTATTTTGCAAAGTTGTCGTCGCAGGCATAAAAGATCGGTATTGCCTTCTCGTTCATATATTCTCCTTTCTTTCAAAAAGCTCTTTTAAATAAATATACTCGTAAAGAATGTCGTCAAAGCAGTAATAGCCGAAGATCTTATGGATCTTACTGACCTGCCATTGCTTTACGTTTTCGGTGTGGGGGTAGGGCAGATAGAAGAGTCTCTTGGAAAAATGCCTTACAACCGTATGCTTGTGCAGGAATTTCTGGTCATTGAATCTTTGCGGCAGCATCCTTTTCTTCGTGGTGGAGCGGATTATAGCGCTCTGATCGGCAAAGGTAAGCTTCTTCGTCTGAATAAGCTTGCGTGCCTTAACGAGCAGACCGCTCCTTCTGATCATATCCATATTGAAGAGCAGAACTCCCGCATTCACGTAGTTCGGGCTGACCAGATATTTGCCGTAGTGATCTCTTGCCGCTGCGTATTCCACGTCATCTACGTCAATGTCATAGAGCAGATGAATATCTCTGTTGAACATAATATCCGCATCAAGATAGAGTATTTTTCCCGGGATCTCGGGTATAAGATCGGCAAAAAGGCGGATAAGAGTATAGGGGGAGCAGTAGGCGTCCTCGTTGGGACAACCGTCAAAGTAGCTCATATAATAATCCGTCACGTCGATTTTGATAACAGAGTTTGCGTTATTGTATTTTTTAATCACTCTGTCAAGGAACTCGATCTGCCCGTCGCTGATAGGAACGAAGTCCTCTCTGATATGGGACACGTCCATAGTAAAGACGTAGAAGGTCATGGGCTCTTCAAGATGTGAGCGCTTCAGAATTGACAGCGCCGAGGTGAGAATTCCGTCGAAAACGCCTTTGTTTCCGCAGTATAAAAGATTAATCATTTGCTTTTTCCTTTTTAATGTACTCGATTATTTTCACGTCCGACAGTGCGGCGCGCTCCTTCATGGTACTGTATACCCGATCACGTATCTCACGCCTTGCTTCCCTCGGCGAAAGGTTTTCGTCCGGGAAGAAGGGGCCGTCGATATAGGTGATTATTCTCGGCCTCTTTGTAAATCGTCTTTTCTTATATACGTTTGTAAAGCAGAAGACGGGAGCCGAAAGCTTTACGGGATAGATAAAGGAGCCGTCGCCAAAGGGACGAATGTCGGTGTAGTAGGGCCAGATGTGAGCCTCGGGATAGATAACGATCTTATCGCCTTGGCTTATACGGTACTCGATCGCCTCGTTAAAGCGCTTTGTCGCTTTAAGGTTTCCGGGCAGAGGAATAGCGCCAAGCGATCCGATCACACGCCCAACGAGAGGGATAGAAAGGTTGTCTGGATTAACGATAACGTACTTGTCTACCCTGAGATCGATCATATTGGGCATCAATGCGTCGCCTATATCCTGGGTGTGATTTCCGTAGAGAAAATATCCGCATTTTCTGTAAGGCTTAAGGATCTTCCAATTTTTAATTTTGTGTCCAAAAGCAGCCTTCGTATATATTTTTGCCAGCGGCATAGCGACGATGCGGTACCAGAAGAAGTGTGTAAACCGCTTGAATGCCGATTTGTGCAGGTATACGTAGCCTTCGTCTATGGTCACTTTATCAAGCCTTGTAACCGAGAATTCGTCCGAATTCTCGTTCTCATAATATATCACCTTTCGCTTATCCAAGGGCCATCCTCCTTTCTTAACGAAATAAATTATAATTACCTGTGTCGAAAAAAGCAAGTAACTCTCTTTTTTGTGGGGGTGAGATAATGTGGATATCCGACTTTACAAATTGTAGAGAAGGTAAATTTGACATTGACTTTTAACATATTTTAGTGTATAATGTAGATAGATCTAAGCGCTTTTGTCGCTTTTGTAAATTCTAGTTTACAAAAAAGGAGAAAATTAATGAAGGATATTAAAGCCATAGTTGCAGAGAATCTTACAAGCCTTCGAAAAAGCCATGGCTTGACCCAGGCGCAGCTTGCAGAGAAGTTTAACTACTCGGATAAGGCTATATGCCGTTGGGAGCACGGTGACACGCTTCCCGATATAAACACTCTTTATGCCCTTACGGAGTTCTACGGTATAACAATGAACGACCTCGTTGATTCCTCGTTTGAGGCCGAGGGGGTGGAGAACAATAAAAAGAAGGTATTTAAGTACAGAATGCTTATTACCGCCCTGACTTTAGCGGCGATATGGCTCTTTACTGTGGTTTTCTTCGTCACCTCCATTGCCTTCGATACTAACTACTGGGTCGTATTCGTTTGGGCAGTTCCCGCATCCTGCATTGCCATTCTCCGTCTGTGGAGACAGTACGATGTGCACGCAGTGGTCAAGATCGTTATTTACTCCATAATAAACTGGACCGTGATCACCTCTATCTATCTTCATATGCTTTCGGTGAACTCGGTCAACGCCTGGACGATATTCATTATCGGCATTCCGCTTCAGCTTGTGATCATCTTCTGGCTGAAGATCAAGGAGTACAGGAGTAATTTTTAAGCCTTACATAAGGGGCTGTCACATTTGACGAGAACGAAAAAATCCGAAAAGGATATGAAAAAATCTTTAACCGAACAAAAATTGTAAATGAGACAGTAAAAGGTTGAAATTCTGCGAAT
>CAZUJY010000096.1:0-7018 GCA_964620565.1 uncultured Ruminococcus sp.
GAGGTGCTTTTACATGTTCGCTATTTTCGTAACAGGTGGAAAGCAGTACAAGGTTGCTGAGGGTGACGTTATCTTCGTAGAGAAGCTTGGTCTTGCAGAAGGCGAGAAGGTTACTTTTGATAAGGTTCTCTGTGTTAACGGCGAAGCTCTTTCTGTTGGTACTCCCTATGTTGAGGGTGCTACCGTAGTTGCTAACGTACTTAAGAACGGTAAGTCCAAGAAGATAGACGTTATCAAGTACAAGGCAAAGAAGAACGAAAAGAAGAAGATCGGTCATCGTCAGGATTACACTAAGATCCAGATCGAGAAGATTGAGGCTTAAGTCAAATGACTACTATCACATTCTATAAGGCCGACGGCTATTTTTACGGCTTTGAGGAGCAGGGTCACACCGGATACGGTGAGAGCGGCGAGGACATTCTCTGTTCTGCGCTGTCCGCAATGACAATGCTTATCATCAATGCAATCGAGGTCACCTATCAGTCAAGCGTGGATTACGATATTGACGAGAAGACCACAGACATTCGTCTTATTGCAAAGAGCGCCCTTCCCAAGTATGAGAAGGACGAGAGAAAGCAGTATGCTATCCAGGGTCTTATACAGGCTTATTTCTATCAGCTTATGGATCTCGTTGAGGAGTATTACGATTACCTTGACGTAAAAGAGATCGAGCGAAAGATCTAAGCGCAACTTGTACGGCTATATGGCCATAAATAATTATGGAGGAATACGAAATGTTAAAGCTTAGTTTACAGTTCTTCGCCCACAAGAAGGGCGTTGGTTCTACCAAGAACGGTCGTGATTCTGAGTCCAAGCGTCTTGGCGTTAAGAAGGCAGACGGTCAGTCTGTTATCGCCGGCAACATTATTGTAAGACAGCGTGGCACTAAGATCCATCCCGGTAAGAACGTTGGCATCGGCTCTGATGACACTCTCTTCGCACTCGTTGACGGTGTTGTTAAGTTCGAGCATATCACCGGTGGTAGAAAGCAGGTTAGCGTTTACGCTGACTAATATGAGTTATGGGCGACCTATGTGTTTGGGTCGCCCATATCTTCGTTTATTTTTAAATTTTTGAGAAGGCAGGAAATATATGTCTATTCTAGTTACAGGCGGTACCGGTTATATCGGTTCTCATACAGTCGTTGAGCTCCTGATGGCAGGCGAGGAGGTTATTATTGTTGATAATCTCTCTAACAGCAAGGCTCTTGTTGTTGACAGAATTGAAAGGATCACCGGTAAACGCCCCACCTTTGTCAAGTGTGATCTTCTTGATAAGGAGATGCTCGACGGTGTGTTCGACGCCCATCCCGAGATCGATTCCGTAATCCATTTTGCAGGTCTTAAGGCGGTCGGTGAATCGGTAAGATTTCCTCTACTTTACTACCATAATAATATAACGGGAACGGTTAACCTTCTTGATTCCATGAAGTCACACGGTGTCAAGAGAATTGTTTTCAGCTCCTCGGCTACCGTTTACGGTACGCCCAAGACCGTTCCGATCAGAGAGGATTTTCCTCTCTCCACAACAAACCCCTATGGCGAAACAAAGCTTATGATCGAGCGCATCCTTAAGGATACCTGCGCTGCCGATCCTGAGTTTTCTGCCTGCGCGCTTCGTTACTTCAATCCCATCGGCGCACATGAGTCGGGTATTATAGGTGAGGATCCCAAGGGTATTCCCAATAATCTACTCCCTTATATAACTAAGGTAGCGATCGGTAAGCTTCCTTGCCTCAGCGTTTTCGGCAACGATTATCCCACTCCCGACGGAACCGGTGTGCGTGACTATATTCACGTGGTTGACCTGGCGACAGCTCACCTTAAGGCTATTGAGTACACAAAGGCGCTTCGCGGAATTGATTACATTAACGTTGGTACAGGCAACGGCTACTCTGTGCTTGATATTGTAAAGGCATTCGGAGAGGCATGGGGCTCGCCTATTAACTACAAGATCGTTGATCGCAGACCCGGTGACGTTGCAGAGAGCTATGCCGATCCCACAAGAGCTAATGCTGTTCTCGGCTGGAGCGCACAGAGAGATCTTAAGAAGATGTGCGAGGACAGCGCCAGATGGCAGAGAATGAATCCCGACGGCTACGAGGAATAATAAATTCAAAAAGACGGACTTTCAGCCGTCTTTTTGCTTGAATGGAGAAATATGATGCAATTAAAGGATAAAAAGCTGTTCCTTCTTGATATGGACGGAACTATATATCTTGATAATGATCTTTTCGACGGAACGGTAGATTTTCTGAACACGGTTCGTGCAAAGGGCGGGCGTTATCTGTTTGTTACCAACAACTCGTCAAAGTCCACCGATGCCTACGTAAAGAAGCTTGGCTCCATTGGAATCGAGGCGGCAGAGGATGATTTTCTTACCTCCACAGATGCCACAATTCTTTATTTACAGCAGAAATATCAAGGCAGAAAATTCTATTGCTTTGGAACAACCTCCTTTTTTGATCAGCTGAAGGCTGCCGGAATTGACGTTACTACCGAGCTTTCCGACAACATTGACGGTATCGTTATGGGCAACGATAACGAGCTTAACTTCAAGAAGCTTGAGGATGCCTGTAAGCTTTTGCTAGGTGATATTATTTATATCGCCACAAATCCGGACTGGGTCTGTCCTACTGCGTTCGGCTACGTGCCCGACTGCGGCTCGGTTGCGGAGATGCTATGGCGTGCCACAGGTAAGCGCCCTCACTTTATCGGCAAGCCCCGTCCCGAGATGCTTCTGCTGGCTATGGAGAAGCATGGATATAAGAAGGAGGAGTGCGTTATGATCGGCGACAGAGTTTACACCGACATAGCCTCGGGCTACAACGCAGGCATTGATACTATCTTCGTTCTCTCGGGCGAGGGAACTATGGCAGATGCCGAGGGAAGCGATACTCCGCCTACATATATATTTAATAACATCAGAGAAGTATACGAGAAAATAAGGTAATATAGATGATCACAGTAAATAATTTATCCTTCCATTTTGGAGGTCAGCTTCTTTTCAAGGATGTTGACTTAAAATTCACTCCCGGCAACTGCTACGGCATTATCGGAGCAAACGGTGCGGGCAAATCCACATTTTTAAGAATTCTTTGCGGCGAGCTTGAGCCCAGTCGTGGAGAGGTGTTTATTCCCTCTAACGTTCGTATGTCGGTGCTTAAGCAGGACCACTTTGCTTATGAGGAATACTCGGTGCTTGATACCGTAATTATGGGTAATAAGCATCTTTACGATATTATGAAGGAAAAGGATGCCCTCTATATGAAGGAGGACTTTAGCGACGAGGACGGTCTCCGCGCATCCGAGCTTGAGGGCGAGTTTGCCGAGCTTAACGGCTGGGAGGCGGAGTCCGACGCATCAAAGCTTATTCAGGGTCTCGGTCTGACCGACGATTATCTGTATATGCAGATGTCCTCTCTTAAGGAGAGCGAAAAGGTTAAGGTTCTGCTTGCGCAGGCGCTCTTCGGCAACCCCGATATTATCCTTCTTGACGAGCCTACAAACGGTCTTGATATCAACGCTGTAATGTGGCTTGAGGACTTTCTCTCAGATTATTTTGGTACAGTCCTCGTGGTTTCCCACGACCGTCATTTCTTAAACGACGTTTGTACCAATATCGTAGATATTGACTACTCTGGAATCAAGATGTACGTTGGTAACTATGAGTTCTGGTATGAGTCCAGCCAGCTTATTCAGCGTATGATCAAGATGCAGAACAAGCGTAACGAGGAGAAGATCGCAGAGCTTCAGTCCTTTATTCAGCGCTTCTCGGCGAACAAATCCAAGTCCCGTCAGGCAACCTCCAGACGTAAGCTGCTTGATAAGCTGACTATCGAGGAGCTGCCTGCATCCAGCCGCCGTTACCCCTTCATCGGCTTTGATATGGACAGGGAGGCGGGTAAGGAAATTCTTCACGTTGAGGGGCTTTCCAAGAGCCTTGACGGTAAGGTGCTGTTCAAGGATCTTAACTTTCACGTGCTTAAGGAGGATAAGATCGCATTTATCGGCAACGAGCTTGCGACCACGACCCTCTACCGTATTCTGAATGAGGAGATTCCTGCCGATGCAGGCGAATTCAAGTTCGGGTCTACGATTACTACCTCCTATTTCCCTCACGATAATACACCCTATTTTGAGGGGCACAAGGAGTCTATACTTGACTGGATGAGAGAATACTCCTCCGATCAGCACGAGACCTATCTCCGTGGCTTCCTTGGAAAGATGTTATTCTCAGGCGATGCGGTTTTCAAGCCTGTAAACGTTCTTTCGGGTGGCGAAAAGGTAAGATGTATGTTCTCCAGAATGATGATGTTTGGTTCAAATATGCTGATTATCGATCAGCCCACCGACCATCTTGACCTTGAATCCATCACCGCTGTCAACAACGGTATGACCGCATTTAAGGGCAACATTCTGTTCTCCTCCCACGACTACGAGATCCTTAACACCGTTGCCAACAGAATTATTGAGATCCTGCCCGACGGCAGCTTTATTGACAGACGTGGCAGCTATGAGGAGTATCTTGAGTATAAAAAGAGCCTTGAGGCATAATTTTTGTCATTAAAAATCGAAAAAAGAAACAGAAAAGAGTCCGTTATTTAAGACGGGCTCTTTTTTTGTGCAACGGTAACAAAATGCATACTGCCATAACCCTCAAAACTTTGGAAGGGTGGTATACTTACAAAGCGAAAAAATTCTGATAGAATAAAAATAAAAACGCCTGTCAAACCGAATATTACAGGCGAAAGGAGTAAAATGGCAAAAAGAAGAATGTTATCAATTCCTATTGTGGAGACCGACAAGTTTTACAGGCTTACAACTGCATCACAGGCCTTCTATCTGCACTTGAATCTTAATGCGGATGACGACGGTGTGGTTGATAAGGTGAGCCTTATAATGAGTCAGATGCGCTTGAAAAGAAGGAGCTATCAGGAGTTGGTTGAGGAAGGCTATATTATTGAGCTTGACGATGGCTTGGTTGCGATCACTCATTGGCATCAGCATAATCAGATCAGAAAGGACAGATACGTAAAAGGTGAGTATCTTGACCGACTTTCAAACCTTTCTTTGCAGGAAAACGGTAGATTTATCAAGGCTTCATCGGGTATTTTGGTTGACAAACGTGCGCCACAGGATAGGACAGTAGAGTATAGTAAAGTAAAGGATAGTGCAGGAGAGCATAGGGCAGAGGAGAAAAGAAAAAATAACAACAACAACAATCTATCTTACATTCATTCAAAGGTCGCTTCGCTTCCCGATGAAGAGAACGAATATTCATTTTATGTTGAATGTGATCCAACAAAGGTGGCGCCTCTTTGTAAGCGCTATTTAGATAAAATAAACAGGTCTGATCAATTTGATGAATTTTTAGAGTATTATAGATGCTACCGGGAAAAAGGTAGGGGTTATGTGGTTTCAAGTTCAAACTATAAGGCGTTTATTGACGAGTGGTTAGGCATAGAGGATGAATAAAAAAAGGCGCACCGTTCGGCACGCCTTTTAAAAGCTATTAAGCTGTAATTTATCAGATAGAGCCTACGATGTAGGGAGCCATATCAGCTCTCTCCTGCGCAAGTCTTTCAGCCTCAGCAGCCTCAGCAGCCTCTCTCTCAGCTCTCTCAGCATCTCTCTGCGCCTTCTCAGCAGCACGGGCTTCAGCCGCGGCAGCTCTCTGCTCAGCCTCGATAATTGCACGGATAGAAAGAGCAAGCTTTCTGTTCTCGTTGTCGATCTCGATGATCTTTACGTTAACCTCGTCGCCAACCTTAAGAACGTCTGCGGGAGAGTTGATTCTTTCGGTAGAGATTCTGGAGATGTGGATAAGACCGTCAACGTCCTCGAATACCTCAGCGAATGCGCCGAAGGGCATGATGGAAACGATCTTTGCGGGAACGATGTCACCCTCGTTGTACTGCTGGGTGAACTTGTACCAGGAATCCATATCCTGAGTCTTGTAGCCAAGAGAGATTCTCTTCTTCTCTACGTCAAGCTCCTTGATGTATACCTTAAGCTCCTGGCCTACGGATACAACCTGAGAGGGGTGCTTGATTTTCTTCCAGGAGAGCTCGGAGTTGTGAACCATACCGTCAACGCCGCCGATATCAACGAATGCGCCGTAGTTAGCAAGGTTCTTAACAACGCCAACGTACTCGTTACCAACTGCAAGAGTAGACCAGATAGCCTCCTCGTGAGCCTTCTTCTCCTCGTTGAGGATAACCTTGATGGAGCCAAGAGCCTTCTTCTTAGCTACATCGAACTCGAGAAGTCTAACCTTCTGAGTTGTACCCACAAGAACAGAGAGGTCACCGCCCTTTGCGATGCCGGTCTGGGATGCGGGAATAAATACGGTGTTACCAAGGTAGGAGAGAAGTACGCCGCCTCTGATAGCGGAAACGATCTTGCCCTCGATGTCGACATTGTTGTCGAATGCCTCCTTGAGAACTACCCAGCTGTTGTCTGCGTCGACTCTCTTCTTAGAAACGGTTGCGATACCCTTGCCGTCCTCAACTCTGATAACGAAGACGTCAACCTGGTCGCCTACCTTAAACATTTCGTTAAGCTTTACGTCGGGATCATCAGTAATCTGTTCTTTGGTAAGAACGCCGGTGAACTTAGCACCAAGATCAAGCTTGATCTCGTTCTGGCCGATGGTGAATACGGTACCGGTAACTGTTTCTCCTGTATGTAAAGTTTTGAGGGAGCCTTCCAACATTTGACTAAAGTTTTCCATTGCTTTAAAAACCTCCATTATTATACCGTCAGGCGTGGAAGCACCTGCGGTTATTCCTGCGCATTTTGCGCTGTCAGGAAAATCAGTTGACAATTCTGCCGCCGTCTCAATGCATAAAACCTTGGGGCAGACCTGACGGCAGAGCTGCGCAAGCTTCTGCGTATTAGAGCTGTCCCGTCCGCCTATGACGATCATTACGTCGGCCTCTTTGGCAATCTCAATTGCCTCATACTGACGATTTTCAGTGACACTACATATTGTATCAAAAAAAATCGCATTTGTA
>CAZUJY010000097.1:0-7014 GCA_964620565.1 uncultured Ruminococcus sp.
TGGGATACTCTGATGTAAAGTATCAGCGAATTCCGCCACGAAAAGATTTGCAGGTTAAGGTATTATAAATTTAAGCATGAGAAAGAAGAGAAAAAATGTTTGTTTTATTAAAAAAACCAAAACTAAAAGAGGGTATAGCAGAAAAAACATTTGAATGTAAAAGAGACGGGCTATTTATTAGAGGGACTGAATATCGTCCTGAAGGTGAAAATTTACCAATAGCTATTGTATGTCATGGTTTTATGGCGTGGCAGGATACTGTAAGACATTATGCCGCTTTTTTGGCAGAAATGGGATACGCGGCATATTGCTTCGATTTTAACGGCGGTTCTGTCATGAAGAGTAAGAGCGATGGAAAAACTACAGAAATGTCAGTTTTAACAGAAGTGAAAGATTTAGAAGCGGTAATTGATTATGTGAGTACCTTGCCATATGTAAACAAGGACAAAATATTTCTTATGGGATGTAGTCAGGGCGGATTTGTATCTGCGTTGGTTGCTGCAAAAAATAAATATCCGATAGAGAAACTGTGCCTTTTTTATCCGGCATTATGTATCCCGGATGATATTAGAGCCGGAAGAATGATGAATGCAAAATTTAATCCGAATAATGTTCCGGATACCATGCGTTGCGGTCCAATGAAGGTTGGAAAGTGTTATGCAATGGATGTAATGAATATGGATCCATTTGAGGAGATTAAGACTTATAATGGGCAAGTGTGTATTGTGCATGGAACGGCAGATAAGATAGTCAATGTTGATTATGCAAAACGTGCATTAGATGTTTATAGAAATACGACACCTGAGGCGATGAGTGAAGAAGAGAGAGTATGTTTACATATAATTGATGGTGGCGCTCATATGTTTTCTAAAAAACATGATGTAATAGCCATGGAGAAATTAAGAGATTTTGCAAGTTTATAGTTGTGAATAAGTAAGGTGTTAAAAGAGCGAAGCCTTCAGTTTATCAGCGTGATAACCTTCAATTTATCGGACTGTCGAAAAAACCTTTAGGAGCTTAGGGGCTCACTTCTACACTCTCCTAACGGGAGTATCGTGCGTCCTGTGGAGCTTCATTCTCCGTCAGCCGAAGAAAACTGACAGACCTCGAATGCTGCGTTACTTCGTTCTGTCAAGATGGCTACACCCCCCTTGCGCCGCTAAAGCGGCTATCCCCTGTGGACTTGCCGTCCGCAAACGGTTTTGACAAACCGTTCGCCGCCAGCAAGTTTGAAGAAAAGCATAAAATGATCCTCCGTATGATCTTAACCATACGGAGGATCAACTGTTTTACGAGCGTCCGCCAATTCTCATCGTTTTTGTTTTCTCTGTCGGCTTTGCCGAATGAGATGCAGTTATTTTTTCTTGGGAAAGGCCTTTTCGTAGGCGGATTTTGCACCGCCGATAACTGCGCCAAGGCCGCCTGCGTTCTCCGACTGCTGTCCCACGAACCAAAGTCCCTCTACGGGTGTCTTGTGGGGAGGATTTTTCTGTCCTCTGATGGGAACAACGCCGCCGAAGGAGGATTTTCTCATGTGGGTATACTCGGAGTAATCTCTTGCGGTCATGATCTTCATGCTTTCGATATGCTTCGACAGATCGGGAAGCTGCTTTTCCGCCAGATGAATCAGCTTCTCTGCATACTCCTGCTTTTTCGACTCCCAATCGCCATCCTTTAAGGTGTCGGGCGCAACGGTGTAGATAGTCACACAGTGCTTGCCCTCGGGGGCAAGCTCGGGAGCGTGGTCGGAGGGAACGAAGATAAGATAACCGTCATTACCCTCGTGGTACTCGCCCGAGCGAAGCTTGTCGGTTGCGGAATGGAGATCGTACATACCGTAGCAGTAAACGAGAGCCGCGCGGAGATACTGCATAGGATCGTAGTTTACTCCAAGATGGAGCATAAACACAGCCTCCATAGGTCTGAAGGTGTCGAGGATCTTGAGATATTCGTCGTCAAGATGCTCTCTGCCCACAGTCTCCTCAAAGAAGTCCTTACCTGCGCCACAGCCCACTACAAGATCACTCTTAATCTTCTCGCCGCCACGAAGTCTGATGCCAACAGCCTTGCCGTCCTCGATAAGCACCTTTTCCACCACCTGTCCGTAGTGGATCTCTCCGCCGTGGCTTGTGATATAGTCAGCCAGCGCCTCGGGTATCTTCTGACATCCGCCCTTTACGTAGCAGTAGCCGGGGTAGTACTTCTTGCCGTTTTTCTCAAGAGGAATACGCTTGTCAAAGGCGGTCTCAAAGTTGGTAAACACCACTCCAAGGCCCTCCGCCTCGCAGGGATCTGCGCAGAAGTCTGCGAAGATGCCTGTATAAAGCGTGCATATCTTCTCGGACTTAAAGAAGTGACGTGTAAGCTCGTCTGCGTTCATTCCCGCATACTTCTTTATCTTGGCAAAAGCAAGCGCAAGCCTTAATTTGTTAACTAAAGTTTGCTTTTGGGTAGCAATATAGCGCAGATGCATTACGTTATCATAGAATTTGTAGTATCTGTCAATACCGTCCTTATCCTCCGGAAACAGCTCCTTAAGTCTTTCACGGCGCCAATATGGGCCGCCGTATTCCTTGGGAGTTATCATATCGTAGTCGGGCATAACAATATCTCTGTCCGCACGAACGGTGTCAAGATGAATGCCCAGCTCCGAAAGAAGCTCGTATATTAACTCGCCCGGCAGCATATCGCCGATAAGCAGGGGACCCTGCTCGAATTTGTAGCCCTCGTGCTCGAGGAGTGCCACAACGCCGCCCGGCTTTGTGTTTTTGTCGTAAATATGCACTGTGTGGCCGTCTCTTGCCGCCAATGCGCCGAAGGTCAGTCCGCCAAGACCTGCGCCTATTATGTTGATTCTCATTTTGTCTCTGCTCCTACGTCGGCATTTTCCTTCGCCTTGGCAGCACGTCTTTCCTCAAGCTGCTTCATAACCTTGGCGTGACTCTCACGGGTGATGGGATACTTGATAAGAAGTGGAACGCAGATAAGTAAGAATATTGCGGGAACGAGAGCGAACAGCACTCTCATAGCCATAACAGCACTCTCAGGGGGAGCCTCGGTAGCGCCGTCAACGTAGCCTGAAAGCTCAAGCACCCAACCGATCGCCGCAGAAGCAAGAGCGCCGGTAACCTTTGTTGCGGTTGCCTGAACGCCGTAGTAAACACCCTCACGGCGTTCGCCTGTCATAAGCTCGTCGTACTCGATAACGTCGGGGATCATTGCGTGGGGGCATACCCACTGGGCAGAGAAGCCAACGCCTGCTATTGCGGCGAGAATGAAGATAAGGGGATTGGGGCCGCCGGGAATAAAGAATACGGCAATCAGCGCCGCAGAGGCGATGGTAAGACCGATAGCGTAAGCCTTTGCCTTACCCACCTTGTTCATAAGGATTCCGCAGGGAACCAGGAATATAGCAAGCACACCCATCATAGCCAGCATAATAAGCATGCTGTCCTTGGTCATATAGAGATGGTGGTCTATGTAGTAGTTAAGAGTACCCGTTACCATAGTAAAGCTGATAGACATTATAGAGGTAATGATGATATAGCTAATAAAGGGCTTGTTTTTAAAGGTGGAAAGTATGGACTTTAAGGGAGGAAGCTCGGTGGGCTGTGCCTCAACCTTGGGCTCGTACTTAAGGAACAGGCCGGGGATGAGCATGGAAATACCGCCGAGAACACCGAATACAAGAGCAACGATAGACCAGCCCTGATGCTCGGAAACGCCGAAAAGACCGGCAAACACGCTTGCGAGAGTACCGCTGACGCCTGCGCCTGCGATATAACCGATAATGGAGAATACCATTCGATATGTAGTGAGCGAGGTACGCTCGTTATAGTCGTCGGTAATCTCTGCTGTCATAGCCGAGTATGCCGTAGCCGTCAGGGTGTGGAAGGTGTCAAAGAGAATAAAGCTGCCTACAATAAGAACGTAGTAAAGCCAATCGTCAAGGCCCTGAGGAATAGAGAATACTCCCCAGAATGAAAGGGCGAAGGGAAGCGCACCGAAGATAAGATAGGGTCTGCGCTTACCCCATTTTGACTTGGTCTTGTCCTCAAGGTAGCCGAAGAGGGTGTCGTTTATAAGGTCCCAGGTTATCTTACCGATAAGGATAGCCGTGCCGGCAAGTCCGGGCTTGATACCGACAAAGTCGGTGTAGTAGTAAAGCATCGAGAACTGAAGCATTGCGGTAACGACCGCCATACCGAAGTCGCCAACGCCATACTTTAGCTTTGTAGCAACGCTGAGCTTTCCGTTTTTCATAACGAAATCTCCTTTTAAATTAATTAGATATATAATATATCTACATTGCTAATTGTAACATAAACAGAAGCTCTTTGTCAATGATTATTATTTTTTGAGCCCGAGGGGAGAGGGAAAGCGTTGGAAAAAACAAACAAAAAGCGAAGAAAAAAGCCGCCCGAAAGGACGGCTTTTGCATATTATTCATTATCGGTAAGCGCACTCATCAATGCTCTCTCTACTTCACCGTAGGTCATGGATCGGTTGATCTCTGCGCGGATGCGTGCCGCGCCTCTGAAGGAGCGCAGGTAGAGGGCGATCTGCTTTCTTGCCTCGGGGATGGCAACTCTCTCACCCTTGTCCTCTATGGCGGTGCGGAGCTGAAGCAGGGCGATCTCCACCCTCTCATCAAGGCTGGGCTCCAAAAATTCCGCGCCCTCAAGCACCGAGATTATCTCCGAGAAGATAAATGGGTTGCCCACAGCCCCTCGTCCGACGGCAATTCCGTCGGCTCCCGTGTCAAGAAGCATTGCCACAGCCGAGGCTCCGTCCACTATGTCTCCGTTGGCAATCAGCGAAATATGCAAACTTGACTTGACATTTTTAATGATTTCACGGTCTGCAAGGCCTCCGTACATCTGCTCACGGGTGCGTCCGTGAATACAGAGAAGCGAGGCTCCGCCCTCCTCGGCGGCAAGTGCGCACTCTATGGCATTGATGCTGTTTTTGTTTATTCCCGAGCGGATCTTTACCGTGGTGGGTATCTTCACTGCGCCCGATACGGCCTTGGTTATGCGATAGATAAGCTCGGGATTTTTCATCAGCGCCGAGCCCTCGCCGTTTGAGAATATCTTGTTCACAGGGCAGCCCATGTTTATATCTATTGCCACAGGCGGCATTGACTCCATAGTGTTTTCAAGAATATACGCCGCCTCTGCCATAATTTCGGGCTCCGAGCCGAATATCTGCACCGACACAGGTCCCTCGTCGGGCATAATTTTTGCAAGAGAGAAGGTCTTTCTGTCGCCATAGACCACAGCCTTTGCGCTGACCATCTCTGTCGTGGAATGCTCCGCGCCGTATTTGTGACATACAAGGCGCATGGCTCTGTCGGTATATCCCGCCATCGGAGCCAGAAAAAGCCCATGCTTAAAATTATACGTACCAAGCTTAAGTCCCATAGCGACCTCCCTTCCTTTTTTCTTAATTTTAGCATATTTTAGCTTCGATTTCAAGGCAAAACGACAAGACTACTATTGAAAAGAGCATTTTTTTGTGATAAAATAATTAAAAAGTCAAAAAAGGAGGAGATCTTATGGCAACAAAATGGACCGACGAGCAGCTGTCTGCGATAAACACAAGGGACAAGACCCTGCTGGTCTCTGCGGCGGCAGGCTCGGGAAAGACCGCAACACTGACCGAGCGAATCATACGCTCGCTGACCGATCCCGTATCTCCTATGGACATTGATTCTATTTTGGTGGTTACCTTTACCAATGCGGCGGCAGGTGAGCTTCGTGCCAAGATCTCGAAGGCGCTTACCAAGGCTGTTGAGGAAACCCCCGAGAACAAGCATCTTCAAAGACAGCTTTATCTTCTCCCTGCGGCAAAGATACGCACCATAGACTCCTTCTGCAACGAGCTTCTACGCGCCAACTGCGACAGAGTAGGCCTTACTCCCGGCTACCGAATTGCCGATACGGCAGAGTGCGAGCTGCTGGCGATCTCCATTATTGAGGGGCTTATCGAGGCTATGTATAACGGCTTACTTCCCGAGATTGCAAGCCCCGATGAGTTTGAGGAGCTTGCCGATTGCCTTACCGACTCGGGCAAGACCGAGGAGCTGTCGGAGATGTTCAGATATATTCATCTGAAGTGCGACAGCGCAGAGGAGGGCATCCACCTTATCGGCAGTCTTATCGAGAATTACAACTGTAAGGATACATCCGTCGAGCAGACGAAATACGGCGCATATCTTATGGAGCGCTACTTCGAGATGCTTGATCACTACATCTCCTGCTACGTAAGGTATATAAAGGACTTTACCGTCGGCAACGATCAGGAGAAAAAGTATCTTGCCTGTGCCGAGAGCGACCTTTCGCTTCTTAAAAGACTTCGTGAGGCAGAGGACTACAAGTCGGCGCGTGACGGAATGCTTAATTATCAGCTGATGCGAAAGCCAACCGTCCGTGGCGACAAGACCGATAGAATGGAGAGCTTTTCCATTCTACGTGATATGCTGAAAGAGGATCTGCTTGACATAAAGGATTACTTTGGCTACACCGAGGAGCAGTGGGGAGAGCTTTACTCCTCGCTTTACCGACTTCTCTCGGTGCTTTATCGCTTCGAGGTGGAGTTCGACCGTCTCTTTACCGAGGAAAAGCGCCGCCGCGGTGCGCTCTCCTATGCGGATATTGAGCGTTACACCTATAAATGCCTTATCGATAAGGGCGAGCCCACCGATATTGCGAAAAACGTAGCCGCCCAGTTCGACGCTATCTACATCGACGAGTATCAGGACGTAAACAGCCTTCAGAACCGCATTTTCGAGGCTATATCCCGCCCGAACAACAGATTTATGGTAGGCGACATAAAGCAGAGCATTTACGGCTTCCGCTCGGCATGTCCCGAGATTTTTGCAAATATGAAGAACACCTTCCCGCGTCTTGATCGGGCAGAGGGAGATACCGCATCTATCTTTATGTCACGCAACTTCAGATGTGACAAGGGTGTTGTTGATTTCGTAAACAATATATTTGATAAGGCATTCGG
>CAZUJY010000098.1:0-6929 GCA_964620565.1 uncultured Ruminococcus sp.
GCTTCGGCGATAATATGAGAGTTCTTATGTGGATTCTTGCTCGTTGCGAGGGTAAGGTTTCTGCTGTTGAAACTCCTATCGGCTACGTTCCCAACGCAGAGGACATCAACATTGAGGGCATTGATCTTGACCTTGAGACCGTAAGAGAGCTTCTCTCGGTTGATAAGGAGCTTTGGCTCGAGGATTGCCAGGCAATCCGTGAGTTCTATAAGCAGGTAGGCGACAGAGTTCCCGCCGAGCTTTACGACGAGCTTGCCGCTCTTGAATCAAGACTTTCCAAGTAAAAACTGAATAAAAATGGGGCAGAGTTCATTTGGACTCTGCCCATAATGTTTTTTATTCTTTTGCTTTAATAATTTTAACGGGCTTTATCGCCTTGATCTTTATCATCGGGAAGATAAGCGAAACAAAGGCGAGAACGAAGATAAGCACGCAGTTCATCAGTGCAATTTCCGGCTTGAAGGTTAAGAACTGCAGATCAAGCATCGGCCAGGAAGGCGCAATGCGCTTTACCGATTCGATCAGGATGTCGTTTGCCACATCGATAAACAGGTAATATCCAAGCGTCGACAGACCGCAGGTCAAAAGGGCTATAAGCATTACCTGCAGACCAAATACGACTCCGATAGTACCGTTCTTCGTTCCAAGCGCCTTCATTATTCCTATCTCGTGCATCTTGTCGTTTATCATCTTGGTTGCGAAATTCATAAGAATGAAAATCACACCAACGTATAGGAATATGGAAATAAACTCGAATATAGGAATAAACACCTCAACCGCCCGCGTCATAGAGTGTATACCCTCGACCGCATAGCTCTGGGGCTCGTAATTAAGCTCGTCTGCAAGGTCAAGCACCGTGCCTATTCCATCAACAGAATCAAAATACAGCCCAGTATAATAAGTATCCGCCTTTCTTATAAGGTCTTCAAGTACAGGATCAGTGTCAGCCGATAAAATAAACGCATCACTATGAGTTGCCAGCGTGTCGATGGTTATCTCGGTGGTGAAAATTGGGCTCTCTTTATCTATGTCGTAGAGCCTGTACATCGTAATCTTTACCGTGTGCGGCGAGAAGTTGTCTATGTTGTTCTCGTTATAGTTGGTGTTAAATAGTGCGTTGTACAGCTCTCTGCTCATAGATAAACTATCATCCAGTCCACTGTAATCCTCATCATTTAAAATTGAGAAAATGGGAAGGTAACTTTTTTCTGTGCAATTAATAGTATCGTTGATTACGAGGTTATGTATAGAATAGAAGGTGCGAGACAAGGCAGAGTCTTCGTAAAAGTTGGGGTTAAGAGAGTAGGAGTAGCCGAGCGAGTCGTAAATATCGTTTGAGAAGCGGATAAATCTCTTATCAGAATAAATACTTTCAAGTTCAACAGATGACTGGGGGTCGGTAAGTTCGCTAATAAGCCCCCCGTGTTTCTCGGCATATCCTGTGTAAATAATGGCGTTGACATAAATTACGTCAAGGCGGAAACCGGGCGGAGAATATTCGCCGAGAATGTCCTCGTAGGTCTTTCCGAAATAATTTGAGTTGGTTGCAAGAATGCTATCGGCAACATAATCGGTGATAATAAGTCCATAAGGCAGATGCTCCTCGAGACTTGCGAGATAACTTACCTTTCCGAATTTTCTCTCGAGAAACTCCTCGTCAATTATCATAGTACCGAAGGTTTCCTTGATTAAAAAGTTTTTTGTGAAGTAGGACCCCTTGTTGCCGATAAGGTTTGATATAGTGCTGATTGGGACGTTGGCGTTAACGATGGGATAAATTTTCCCCTCATATCCCGCATCATAGAACCTCTGTATGTCATTCTCGCCGATTTCTATTTGATAATTACCGTCGAGGTGCGAGGCGGTCATATCGTTAACCGTTTTGCTAAGCAATAGGGATTGCTGACCATTTTTTGTCATCTCGTTATGCAGTATCACCTCACCATCAAAGGCGACTATGGTCTGCGCTAGAGCCATAATGACCATAATGACGGATACTACACCTTATTATATTTATTGTCAAATATTTTATAATTAAAGTCCAAATTAAATATCATTGACAATGCGCTGTCTCTGTGCTATAATCATATCAATAATGCTTTCAGGGGAAATATTATGAAAAGAATTATTTCGATTATTCTTGTTTTATGTATGATCGCTTCGTCGATTTTTGCGCTTTCATCCTGCAAAGATCCCGATAAGGATGACGGTAAGGGAGACGGAAGCGGTAACGTTGACGGCGGCGAAAATGACGGCGGAGAGAACGATACTCCTGCCGGTGACTGCAGCACCGACGGACACAGCGACTCGGATTCTGACGATTATTGCGACGTATGTGATGCTTATGTTGCCGTAATTATTGATTTTTACGTTGTGAACGACCTTCACGGCAAGTTCTGCGATACCGACAGCCAGATCGGCGTTGATGAGCTTGCTACATATCTTAATAATGCAGAGAAGAACGATGATCACGCAATTTTTCTTTCCACAGGCGACACCTGGCAGGGCACAGCCGAGTCAAATCTGACCGGCGGTAAGATCATAACCGAGTGGATGAACGAGCTTGATTTTGCGGCAATGACTCTCGGAAATCACGATTTTGACTGGGGAGAGCAGGCTATCCGAGATAATCTTGAGGTAGCGGAATTTCCTTTCCTTGCTATAAACGTATACGACAAGGCAACCGGTAAGCGCGCCGACTATTGCACTCCTTCAATAATGGTTGAATGCGACGGCATTCAGATAGGTATTATCGGAGCTATTGGCGACTGTTATTCCTCTATCTCCTACGACAAGGTCTCAGGCCTTGAGTTTAAGGTTGGCAACGAGCTTGCAGCTCTCGTCGAGGCGGAATCGGACAGACTTCGTGCGGCGGGTGCAGATTTTATCGTGTTCAGCCTTCATGACGGAAATGGCAATAGCTCGTCAGGTACAGGATATATCGGAAATTCTGCTTTGAAGGATTATTACACTCCTGCGCTTTCAAATGGCGCTGTGGATCTTGTTTTCGAGGCTCATACTCATCAGAACTACACTCTTATCGACGCCTACGGTGTTTATCATCTTCAGGCAGGCGGTGAGAACAAGGGTATTTCGCACGTTGAGATCTCTGTAAATACGGTTAACGGAGAGAGCAGTATAAGAGATGCGGAGTACGTTCGCAGCTCCTCCTATGCATCTCTCGAGGATGATGCGGCTACCGAGGCGCTTGAGGACAAGTATTCCGAGATTATAGATTATTCCTACTCCACCCTTGGCAGTGTATCAAGGTATTATGATGACGACGTGATCGAGGATAAGGTTGCGGAGCTTTATCTTGAGGCAGGCCTTGAGAAGTGGGGAGATGAATATGATATCTTCCTAGGCGGCGGCTTCCTCAGAACCCGATCGCCCTATAATCTCAGCAGCGGTGATACCACATATGCAGAGCTTTTATCGCTCTTCCCATTTGATAACAACATAGTTCTTTGTTCCATAAAGGGCTATAAGCTTGACCGTCAGTTCGTGTCTAACACAAGCAGTGATTATCACATTTATTTAAGCGATTACGGTTATGATAACCAAAACAGCATTTCCTACAACGATACCTACTACGTTATAGTGGATACCTATACTGCGCTATATGCCTACAATGAGCTTACGATCATTGAGTATTTAGATGATTCTACCTACGCACGTGATCTTCTTGCTGAGGCGATAGCAAATGGTGAGATTTAATATGATAAAGCCGTCCTAAGCTCAGGACGGTTTTTACTTTATAAGTAAGGAAAGAAAAATAAAGAGAGAGCAGAGAATTCCTTGGGAAAGCTTCATTAAGAAATATCTTTTAGTGGAGATCTCCTTTGGTAATATGGATATGGTTTGCAGATGAACGGATAACCCGGAAAAGCCTAGGGCAAAGGCTGTAAGAATTTCTCCTGAAAAACTGAACTTTGCACCCAGTGATGCTGCAAGGCTGCTTGCGTTTGTTATCTCAAGAAGGGATGAGATCATAGTAAGAACAAGCGGGTCATCAATCAGATTTTTCAGCACGCCGATAAGGGCGGAAAAGAAAATTATGTATGAGGAAACTGTAAGGGATGATACCCCTGCTTTTTTGATAGATTCTACTAAATTGAAGCTCTGCCTCGAAATAACGTTTGATTTTGCGATATTGTTTTGCTTTCTCCTAAACAGAATTCCAACCGTTATGGCAGATAGTACTACGGAAATATAAAGCGCAATTCCAAGTCTTACATCGCCCCAAAGGCCTGCGCCTATTCCTGAAATAACAAATGCTAATGATGGATTGTTTGCAAAACCGCAGAAGCCTTCAAGATCATTTTTTGATAGATTGCCGTTTTGGTAGTAAACCACTGCGGCGTTAACGCCAAGAGGGAAGCCGCACACCGTTCCGAGCACAAAAGCAGGTGATAGTGAAGCGGGCAGACTGAAGAGCTTGCTGAATACTCTGCCTAGTATTCCATCCTCCTTGCAGGTCATTTCACAGGACCAGAGATCGGAGATTATAAAGAATGGAAATAGGGTGGGAATTATGGTGGAAAATGCAAGTGAAAGTCCGGATGATACGCCTTCCTTTAACCCACGGCTGAAATATATCATAAAGGGTAACAACAGAATACAACACAAAGGAGCGAAGGAGATTTTCCACGTTCTTTTTGTTTTTGTATTGGATGGTGACGTCATTTTTCTATTCTCCAAACATACATTTTACTATATGAATTTATGTAATATTATGAATGTGAGGTATAGCAAAATGACCGAAAAGGGTAAAAAGAATAAGGAAAAGTCCGCCACAGTTTCCGCTGGGCTGTCGGCGTTTCATCTGGAGGCAGACCGCACCGCAAAGGGGATGTCGCTGGTCCTGTGTGGGATAATCGGTATCAGTGATTTCTCGGATAATCTTGTTGTTTTATTAAGTCACGGCGGAAGAATTTCGGTCAGCGGAAAGCGGCTGTTTATCAGCGTTTTTGAAGGCGGAAGCGTAGAGATAGTTGGACGGGTGGAGGAAATAAATTTTAGATATGGTAAAAATTGATTGTCTGATATTCGGTTACCGAAAGCTTAAAATTGCGCCCGAGGATCTTAGCGAGGTTACCTCAATTTTCATTCGTTCCTCTATTTTTTCTTCCATAAGCGACGACGGATCGATTATTGTAAAAGAAAGGGAATTTTCTAAAATCAAAGTCTTATTATCGGGCAGAATTAACTTTACTTGTTCCGAGCCCCTGGGACTATACGGTAAGTGGCTTAGCCTTCCGCACAAGGCTGCAATCATCTCTGCAATGATCCTTTCTTTGATCATTACCGCCTTTCTTTCGAGTGTTGTATGGGATGTTCGTGTCAGCGGAAGCGAGACGCTTGACGAGAGTGAGGTCGTGGATATGCTAAAGGACTGCGGCTTCGGTGTAGGTGACATCTGGTTTATGGCTGACAGAAGCAAGCTGGAGTATGATCTGTTAAACAAGAATCAGAAGATTGCATGGGTTAATATTAACAGACGTGGAACGGTTGCTTATATCAGGATAATTGAGAGCAAGTCGGAGCAACCGGAGGATAAGCCCATAGAAGAGGGGTACAGTAATATAGTTGCTACCGTCGACTGCGTGATAGAGGAGATAACCGTCAAAAGAGGAACGGCGGTTGTGAAGCCCGGGGACGTGGTGAAAAAAGGCGATTTGTTGGTTGCGGGTATTCTACCTGCCGAGGCGGGCGGCGGCTTTTGTCACGCCGAAGCAAGTATTATCGGACGGGTTCACGATACCGTTTCGGTAGAAATGCCGAGAAATTACGAAAAAAAGACATATATCGGCAAAAGGATCACGGAAATTAAGCTTAATTTCTTCAATTTTTCTGTAAATATTTTCAAAATATATGGAAATTTGACAAACAGTTGTGATATAATAGAAGATGAGATAACATACACGCACCAAGGTAAGAGCAGGCTGCCCTTTTCCCTGACCGTAGCGTATCTGCCTGTTTTTGATATTGAAGATGCCGATTATACCGACGAGGAGCTGGTTGATCTGGTCTCTGACAGGCTTGATCTGATTACAAGCGAAAGGCTTTGCGAAGCGGATCTTCTGAAGATCAGAAGCTCGGGCGAATTTACCGAGGATGGATACTATATGTATTCGGAGCTTGTTTTTCTTTGTCAGGTGGGTGAAGATTTGAATTTTAAGTAGGCCGAAAGGAGCATATTTTGACCGAAAAGATAGTAATGACCAATTCCAGCGAGGCGACCTCCGCTATATTTGGCGCCTTTGATGCCAACGTGAGAAAGATCGAGCGTGCATTTGACGTTAGGATCTCCAACAGGAACGGCGGAGCAGACAGCGGTGACGCAATTCTCGTCAGCGGAGAGAGTGAAAACGCCGATAAGGCGGCAAGAACGCTTGAATATTTAAAGCACATGAGCGGCGCAGGTGAAACTGTAAGCGAGCAGAGCGTTGAATACGTTATAGCGTTAGTTAAGGACAACTGCGACGAGAGTCCCGAGAGCCTTGGACGTGACGTAATTTGCGTTACAAACAGAGGTAAAACCATTAAGGCAAAGACCCTCGGACAGAAAAAGTACGTTGAAACGATTAAAAATAACACGATAGTCCTCGGTCTTGGTCCTGCGGGAACGGGTAAAACCTTCCTGGCGGTTGCTATGGCTGTTGAGGCGCTTCGTAACAAAAGCGTAAACAGGATAATTCTCACAAGACCTGCGGTTGAGGCGGGAGAGCATCTGGGATTCCTTCCGGGCGATCTGCAGAGCAAGATAGATCCCTATCTTCGTCCGCTTTACGATGCGCTCTTTGAGATGCTTGGAGCAGAGAACTATCAGAGACATATCGAGCGTGGCGTTATTGAGATCGCACCGCTTGCCTATATGCGAGGCAGAACGCTTGACGATTCCTTTATCATTCTCGACGAGGCGCAGA
>CAZUJY010000099.1:0-6904 GCA_964620565.1 uncultured Ruminococcus sp.
GCGCTGAAAATTCAGGCTTTAGAGCGAGTTTGCTTTGTTCTCTCTTGCCTAAAGGTTTTTTCATATCCTCTTCGGTTTTTTTGTTCTCGTCAAATGTGACAGCCCCTTTTATTTTTAAAAAATTCACTCAATTCTGAGTCCCGAGCCTAACATAGAAATAAGTCTTTCCTCATAGCCCGCAATCATGGTAACCTCAGCGGGGTTCTCGGGTTTTGCATTGCGGAATCCACGGTTTCCTCCTGTCGCACCAATGACCTCAACATTTGAAGGAATCCTGAGAATATCAAGATACTCAGGACAGAATACGTTTCCACCATCACCGAATGCGCCGAAGGCGATCTCAACGGTTACCTCGGGTACGGTATAGGAGCTCAGATTTTTCGCAAGCGGATACTTCACCAGAGTATAAAGCGACTTGGTGAAAAGAACTCCGTCAACAGAGGCAAAATGCTGATTATCTTCGCTGACAGTATAGCTTTCTATAGTATAGCACTTGTCAAATGCGAAGTCCCAGATAAACTCTACCCTTTCGGGAATGCTTATAGAAGTCACGTCCAGGTGTACCCTATTTGTCGAATCATAATCAATAATAGATCCCGAGCCAAGCAGTCCGCTATCCTTATCATAGCTACCGATTGCGACAACCGAATATCCGTCTCCACCGTAGGTAAGCACCTCGGGAATAACAACGTCGCCCTCTGTCTCGATCTTAATAAGAGCAAGCGACTTAAAGCCTACAAGAACGTAGGAAAGGCCGCTCTGCACGATAATCTCATCACGAAGCATCAGACCGTCATAATCATAGGGAGTGTCGGCACGCGCGGGAAGCTCATAGGTATAGTTTACTCCTGTTCCTCCTGCAGCACTAGGTGTGTGATCCTCGATAAATGCAGTATCACCCTCGATTCCACCGTCATACCAATCAACGATAGAATCGTCGGTAACGCAGAAGTAGTTATGCCTTACGCCCATCATTCTTGAGGGCTGATCATCCCAGGTAAGATCGTACCAATACCACCGACCGTCATCAAGCTGAACAAGGTTCCAAGCGTGATTTTCGCCCGAATATCCGGTAACAAAAATGTTTTCAATATCGCAGTAGTTAAGCAAAAGCTGAAATGCCTTCGCATAGGATTCACAAACGCCCTCGCCTTCAAGAAGCACGCCGAGAATATTGTGGGCGGAATTCTTATCGGAGGGAGTTACGCCGTCTGCTTCATAAGCATAATCAGCATTTTTGATGATAACGTCGTGGAAGCCGAGAGTGATGCCGTAAGCCGTGCCCTCACCCTCAAGCAAAAGAACGTACTCCTCAACAGCGTTATATATATCGGCATTGATCTGCTCACGCACCTCTCCGTCAATATACTCGTCATCTACGATAACGGTAATCTGCTGATTGGAATATGTAAGCTTTGATGACATCCAATAATAAAGAGGATGATCCTTGATGTATGCACACCAGGCAGAGATAGCCTCCTCACCGGTTATACCGTTATCCGAATAACATATTTCTGCCATATAATAAATATCATTTCCGCCATTTTTCTTCGTTTGAGCATCGTTAAGCGAAGAATGAAATTCTGTGGCTGCAAGGTCAATTTCACGGTAAAACTCAGCCATTTTCTCGCCATTTTCAAGAAGCAGAAGCGACTCGTAACCATAGTCACCGTGGTACCTTCCGGGGTCAGAATAATTACCCGAGAATATAGAAAGCTGCTTTACCAGGATCTCACCGCAGGTAGAGCAATGCTTACCCTCGGTCCTTCCCGGAGCATCATCGGTGACAGGAATTGCAGGATCTATAACCTCATTATGTCCGGTAGCCTCAATCTCCTCAATGCCGGAAAGAATAACCATACACTCGGAGCAATATTTACCCGCAGTGCTTCCCTTTTCGGTACAGGTGGGAGCTATCGCCTCATAATCTGCAGGAGTGTGTGAAAGCTTGGGAACGGTACGTGTCTCGGTTTCATAACATATTACACAATATCGCTCCTCCTCACCTGCCTCCTCGCAGGTTGCCTCCTCGACAATCTCCCACTCGTTAAAGACGCAGGCGTGTTCCTCAAATCCTCCGAACAAAAGCTCGCAGCCTGTGATCAGAAGACATACAAAAATAATAGTAACCAGGGCCAAAATTCTTTTCATAAGTAATTTACCCTCCATTTTTATTTTTTAGCAAAATCTTCTCTTGCTTGTTTCAAGATTCTTAAGCACTCTTACAGCCACGCCAACCACGTGCACCTTGTCGACTACGATGTCGTCAAGAGTAGGATTCTCGGGATGGAGAATATATCTGCCGTTCTTCATATCACGGTAGAATCTCTTAAGCGTTGCGCTCCAGCCATCGGAGAATTCGTCCTCAACCATCGCAACAACGATCTCACCGTCGATAGCAGTGCTCTGCTTTCTGACATATACGGTATCTCCGTCATTGATTCCTGCCTCGATCATAGAATCGCCACGGGCAATAAGTCCGAAATATTCACCGTAACCAAGCAGGCCAACGTTAATAGGAATATATTCCTCAACCTCTTCAATAGCAAGTACAGGCTGACCGCAGGCAATAGAGCCAACCACAGGCATCATAACGTAATCGGAAGGAAGAACAGGCGAATCGGCAACGACTGTCTGATATCTGCCGTACTTTTCAATAAGTCCGTCGTCCATAAGTCTGTTCATATACTTGGAAACTGTGGATTTAGCCATTCCAAGCTTATCGCCAATCTCCTGAGTGGTGGGACAAACGCCACGCTCCTTCATAAACTCGGTAACGAAGCGATAAACCTCCATTTTTCTCTCGTCATTCTTAGGTCTCATAATAAATCTCCTTTAATTTTCGTGGGGGCGAACAGGAGTTCGTTAACTTATTATAACATACGAACAGGAGTTTGTCAATAGAAAAAGGCGAGAAATCTCGCCTTTTTCTATATTATTTTATAGCAATTGATTTTTCACGCTCTGTTTCTATATACGGCTTATCCTCCTTAAAGTATCCCCATTCTTCCACCAGGCACCTCAGAATACGGTCATAGGCATCTGCCGCCGCTTTCTTGTTACCGAGGATCTTTTGTATAGTAGCGATTCCCTGCAATGCGTCGGTGTACCTTGGCTTCTTTTCATTTTGCCGCACTCATTGAAAAATGCGATTTATTCGTGTGGCAATGGAACACAGGTTGCAGATTTTACTCCGTATAATACTGCGCTTGTGCGTGCCAAAGCTCGTAATACTTTCCGCTTTCGTCGGCAACGAGCGAAGCGTGAGTTCCTTGCTGAATGACCGCGCCCTCGTGGAACACAGCAATCTCATCGCAGAACTTACAAGAGGACAGACGGTGGGAGATATAGATGGCTGTTTTGTCGCCTGCAATCTCGTCGAACTTTCCGTAGATCTCCGCTTCGGCAATCGGATCGAGAGCTGCCGTAGGCTCGTCGAGGATAATAAACGGAGCATCCTTGTAGAGAGCACGGGCAATAGCTATTTTCTGTGCTTCACCGCCCGAAACGTCAACACCATCTTCGGTCAAATCTTTATAAAGCATCGTGTCAAGTCCTTTTTCTAAAGATGCAAGGCGATCTCCAAAGCCTGCATCAATCAGCGCTTTTTCTACTTGCTCACGATCATAGGTTATACTACCTGCCACATTTGAGCCTAAAGATTGGCAAATAAGTTTGAAGTCTTGGAACACAACAGAAAAGATATTCATATAGTCATCGTACTTATATTTGCGAATATCAATGCCGTTAAGCAAAATTTGTCCTTCTTGTGGATCATATAAACGACACAACAGTTTGATGAATGTCGTTTTGCCACTTCCGTTCTCTCCAACGATGGCAAGGCGCTCACCGACTCTGAACTTCATATTCACGTGGCGCAATGCCCATACATCGGATCCGGGATATTTGAAAGAAACATCCTTAAATTCTACATCGTATCTGCGGTCAGCGCGTTTTTCGGTAGTAAGGCTGCCTTGATACATAGAATTGGGAATATCCAAAAATTCGTATATTGTTTTCAAAAACTCGGCGTTTGTTTGCATATGTCCGATGGTCGTAAATAACAATGTCACGTTAGAAGATAACGCCGTTACAGCACCAACGTATTGAGTCACGCTTCCTATACCGAAAGCCCCTGCCCATGCTTTAAGGCAAACAAATACATATACAATGCCTGAAAGAATTATTGAAATTCCGGAAGCCAATGCACTGCAAGCAGCCGCCGTAGTACTCATAAAACGTGCGAATGGAGAACCAACACCAAAGGTGTTCACAGTTTTTGAGTAGTGTTCCGCTATATCAATTTGATTGTACATTCTGATATCAGTTGCTTTTTCCGTATCCGCGAAAAAGGAAAACTGAAAATGGCTGAACACTCGGTTTCCAAAGCGACTTATCTCTGCCATCTTTGCCCATCCGGCAGTCACCTTACTATTGAGGATCGGCTTGAGAATTGTAACCGCCAACAATACAACTACAAGTCCTGCGACAAACAACGGGTGATTAAGTATAGTCAAGCTACCTGCGGTTTCCGGCACACGTTGCACGAATAAACTTACCGTGAGTGCTATCGCACCAATAATTCCTGCTATGGCTTCTGTCATCCAAGACACATACATATCCAAATAATTGAAGCCCCAACCGCCCCAATTTGCGCTTTGCAATATCTGAGTAAATTTATCTCGTGTCTTTTGATCATCTGCATCAGTATAATCCATCGTTAGGAATTTCTCGGTGAATAACGTATGATATAAGGTGTAAAACATCGTTTCACGAGCTGAATGCCAACGATCTAATAGAGCTTTAAGCAATCCCATAGCCGCAGTTACGCCAATGATGAGCAACGCCCAATTTATCAGCACATCTGTACGTCGAGTAGATGCTAATTCGTTAATAAGCTGTGCTGAAAACCAAAAAGTTACATAAGGTAGGATGGCAGTTACAATGGAAGACAAAATCGCAGATGTGAAGATGCCCGGTGCAATGCTATTTACATCTTTTGCTGCACGTATATGTAATGCAAAAGTTTCGCGCACTGAAATACGATCAGTTTTCTTCATCATTATTACCTCCTTCCTTGTAATAGCGGCTTTGTATTTCAAACAGATTTGAATATTCACCATTCAAAGCCATCAGCTCATCGTGCGTACCTTCTTCAGCAATTCCTCCGTCCTTAACAAACAGAATGCGATCACAGAAGCGTGTAGATGCCAAACGGTGAGAGATAAATACCGATGTTTTACCCGCCGTCATTTCGTTGTATTTCATATAAATATCATTTTCAGCCAAAGGATCGAGAGCAGCGGTGGGTTCGTCCAAAACGAGAATACCACCATCCTTATACAATGCGCGTGCCAACATTAACCGCTGTGTTTGTCCGCCGGAGAGCATCACACCATCCAAATATACCTCTCGTCCGATATGAGTGTTAATACCTTCGGGGAACTTGTCAATGGCACTACTCAACCCTGCTTTGTCTAAACAAGCATTTACTTTTTCTATGTCTATATCATCTGTCGTTTGTGCAACGGTTTCTGCGATAGTGGTATCCATAATAGAAAAATGCTGAAATACTGCTGAAAAGAGTTTGTAATACTTCTTGCGGTTAAAATCACGAATATCCTGTCCGTTAAGCAATACACGACCTTCTGTTGGATCGTAGAAGCCGCACAGAAGCTTAACCAACGTAGTTTTTCCCGCGCCATTCAAGCCTACAATAGCGAGCTTCTCGCCGGGGTGAATCGTCAGATTAACATTTTCGAGAATGTTTTTATCTGTGCCGGGATAACGAAACGTTACATCCTCCAATCTCAACTCGTAACTGTCGCTTTGCGGAGGCTCTATTCCTTCGTCAAATTTGAAAGGCTCGCTGATATTGAGATATTCTTGAATGCGTGACAATGCAATGCTTTCCTTATGCAAGCTGATAAATTGCTGAAGAATACCCGTAACCCAAGTTGCAAAACCACTTACAGCGGTAAAGTATAACAGAAATTCTGATGCCGGCAAATCCTGTGCAAGCACTTGATAAATGAGAAAGGCATAAGCTATGCCATTTCTACACAAAGTCATAACAACATCAACAACATTTGCCCAAATATATGCCTTTTCTCGTCTATTCACAAAAGCTGCACAAGTACGGTGCGCTTTATTTTGAAGTTCACGTAACCATGTACCCAATCCAAAAATACGCAAATCCTTTGCAAAATCCAAGGCATAAGCGCGTTCACGAAAATAGCTAATTTCTTTTTCGTAGGTTTCCTTTTCTTCACGGTGACGAACTTCCCATTCGTTAATATAGCGAGTAACAAAGAAGCTAATGCCACTTGTTACGACTACCACGAGAATGAGCAAGGCGTTGAGGTTTGTCAACAGTATAAGGTAAATAGCAAAGCCAATTATATTGGTTAAAAGTGATGTAAGCGTTCTCCAAATGTGTTCGGAAGCTTCACTGTTGCCACCCGTAGCCATATCTGCCTGTTCCTTGAGTTTAAGCACCTTTGGATCACGGATATTGGGATAGGATGTATCACAAGTTTTGCGTGTAATAAGCCTAATTATAGCTTTTCGTACATCAATTTCAGCAGGTTGACGGCTTGTTTCAAAGTAGTCTTTCAAAGCTGAAAACAAAAATAGCAAGGCAGTAAACCCACAAATAGTTATAATCAAGTCGGGGATTGAAGCGTGTTGCTCAACCTTTGACAAAATTGTAGGTGCTACATAAAGCTGCACCAAATTCAGAATAACGCTGATTATTGCTACGCCTACGCAAACAATCAAAACTTGCTTGCGTGTTTGCCACGCTATTTTAACGCTAAAGCATATATTTTGCCATATATTATATTTTGGTTTTTCTTTTTTCGTTTTTTGAGTTTTTTCTTTTGCCATAAAAACCACCATCCTT
>CAZUJY010000100.1:0-6898 GCA_964620565.1 uncultured Ruminococcus sp.
TGACTATCCCCAAAAAGAGGCTGCCTCAAATGCAAATTTGAGACAGCCCCTTTTTTTCTTTAGGGCAGGAAAGTGTGGTTTTAGATCAATGCTCCTCCACACCAAAGCCTATATATAAGCGATCCAAAAAAACTATCAAAGCGAAAAACCAATAATGAAAAAATCAACTCAAAACAATAAATACGGTGAAAATATGCTCAAATCGGGAAAAATATATAAATTTTTTCTTGACAATCACGTATATATATAGTATAATAGACTCAATTTTAAATTGTATACAAGTATACAAAATCATTTTTGCGTTAAAAAAGGAGCAAAAATATGTTAGATAAGAACAGACATACCAATCTTTTGGAGCAGTCGCAGTATAAATATTCGCTTCAGGACGTTGACGAGCCCAACCTCTACCGTGAGATCTATCCTTACGATGAGATTCCCAAGGTGGCATTCAACCACCGCAGAGTTCCTCTCTCTATGCCCGAGGAAATATGGATCACCGACACCACCTTCCGTGACGGTCAGCAGTCCCGAGCGCCCTATACCGCCGATCAGATAGTCGACCTTTACAAGATGCTTCACCGTCTTGGCGGTCCTAACGGTATAATTCGTCAGTCGGAGTTCTTCGTTTATACCAAAAAGGACAGGGAAGCGCTTCTTCGCTGTATGGATCTGGGCTATAAGTTCCCCGAGGCGACCACCTGGATCAGAGCAAAAAAAGAGGACTTTATGCTTGTTCGTGATCTGGGCATTAAGGAGACGGGAATTCTGGTTTCCTGCTCGGACTACCATATCTTCAAGAAGCTGGGTCTTTCCCGCGGTGAAGCGATGGATCACTATCTCGGTGTTGTAAAGTCTGCCTTTGATGCGGGCATCCGTCCCAGATGTCATCTTGAGGATATAACACGTGCTGATTTCTACGGCTTTGTTGTTCCCTTTGTAAACGCTCTTCACGATCTGTCAGGCGAGTCGGGTATTCCTGTTAAGATCCGTATGTGCGACACCCTCGGCTACGGCGTTTCCTACCCCGGTGTTGCCCTGCCCAGAAGCGTGCCGGGTATTGTTTACGGTCTGCACCACTACGCAGACGTCTCCTCGGATATGCTTGAATGGCATGGCCACAATGATTTCTATCACGGTGTTACCAACGCCGTTAATGCCTGGCTCTACGGCGCCTCGGGTGTGAACTGCTCGCTGCTTGGCATTGGCGAGAGGACGGGAAATATTCCTCTTGAGGCTATGGTTATGGAATATGCCGCTATCCGTGGCAGCGCCGACGGAATGGACACCACTGTAATCACCGAGATCGCCGAATATTTTGAGAGAGAGCTTGGCTATAAGATCCCTCCAATGACCCCCTTCGTTGGTTCCGCCTTCAATCTTACCCGCGCGGGAATTCACGCCGACGGAATTATGAAGGATACCGAGATATACAACATCTTTGACACCGATAAGATCCTCGGCCGCTCTGCCGAGGTTGCCATATCCAACACCTCGGGTGCGGCAGGTATTGCTTATTGGATAAACAAGCACCTTTGCCTTGAGGGTGACGATGCTGTAACAAAGCAATCTCCTGTTGTTATCAAGGTCAAGGAGGAGATAGATAATCTCTACGAGGACGGCAGAACTACCCTTATGGGTAACGATGAGCTTATGGACATTATTAGCAGACATTATCCCAAAAATAAGGAGAATATGTAAATGATAGTTGACAAAAATGCAAAATCTTTAGAGGAAAACGTCTTTCTGACGCTGGAGGACGAGATTTTGTCCGGTAAATTAAAGAGGGGAGACACCCTGACAGAGACCTCTCTTTCCGCAAGGCTCGGGGTCAGCCGAACACCCCTTCGCGGTGCGCTTCACCGTCTTTTTGAGGAGGGACTTATCGAGGTAACTCCCAACCGCGGCGCTGTGGTTATCGGCATCGGCAGGGAGGAGCTTGTTGATATTTATAAAATGCGTATTCGTCTTGAGGGGCTTGCATCTGCCGAGGCGGCGAAAAGGATAAGCGATGATGACAAGCGCAGGCTCCGTGAGATCGTTGAGCTTTGCGACTTCTATATTGCAAGACGCGATGCCGAAAGACTTAAGGAGCTTGACTCGGAGTTCCACAGCATAATTTATAAGGCGTCGGGCAACCGGATGTTAAACAAGACGCTCTCTGAGCTACACAGAAATATTCATTTTTACAGAAAACGCTCGCTTGCGGTTGAGGAAAGGCTTGAAAAGAGCTCTGAGGAGCATAAGCAGATCCTGGGCGCAATTGAGCGAGGCGACAGCGAGGCAGCAGACAGACTTACCTCATCTCACATTGAGGCGGCGCTTAACAATCTGCTGGCAGTAAACGACCTATAATGAGGTAACAAAATGGGATATACAATAGTACAGAAAATTATAAAAAATCATCTCCTTTCGGGTGAGATGAAGGCGGGATGCGAGATCGGTCTTCGCATCGATCAGACTCTGACCCAGGATGCTACGGGAACTATGGCATATCTTCAGCTTGAGGCTATGGATATTGACAGGGTAAAAACCGAGCTTTCGGTGGCTTACATAGATCATAACACGCTTCAGTCGGGCTTTGAGAATGCCGACGATCATCGTTATATTCAGACCGTGGCGAAAAAGCATGGCGTAAGATTTTCCCGTCCCGGCAACGGCATCTGCCATCAGGTACATCTTGAGAGATTCGGTGTGCCGGGCAAAGCTCTTATCGGCTCGGACAGTCACACACCCACAGCGGGCGGAATCGGTATGCTTGGTATGGGTGCGGGCGGCCTTGACGTAGCGGTTGCAATGGGCGGCGGCGCATATTATATCACTATGCCCAGGGTTATCAAGATGAACCTTGTCGGCAGGCTTTCTGACTACGTGTCGGCAAAGGACGTGATTTTAGAGGTTCTTCGCCTGCTTGGTGTCAAGGGAGGCGTTGGCGCCGTTATTGAGTACGTTGGCGAGGGTGTAAAGACCCTTTCGGTTCCTCAGAGGGCAACTATAACCAATATGGGCGCCGAGCTTGGCGCAACCAGCTCTATATTCCCCTCGGACGAGCTGACACTTGCCTTCCTTAAGGCGCAGGGTAGGGAAGCCGACTTCAGCGAGCTTTCTCCCGATCCCGATGCTATTTACGACGCAGAATACACCGTCGATCTTTCATCTCTCAAGCCCCTTGCCGCCTGTCCTCACAGTCCGGATAACGTAAAGACGGTTGCCTCTCTCTCGGGCATGAAGATAGACCAGGTTTGTATCGGCTCTTGCACCAACTCATCACTTTCGGATATGCTTACCGTTGCGGCGATGCTTAAGGGCAAGACCGTACATCCCGACGTATCTCTTTCAATTTCTCCCGGCTCAAAGCAGGTGTATACTATGCTTGCTGAGTGCGGCGCTCTTGCCGATCTTATTGCGGCAGGTGCCAGAATTCTCGAGTGCGCCTGCGGTCCCTGTATCGGTATGGGCTTTTCGCCTAAGTCTGCGGGTGTGAGCCTTCGTACCTTTAACCGTAACTTCTTGGCTCGCTCTGGCACCGCAGATGCAAGCGTGTATCTGGTTTCTCCCGAGGTTGCGGCGGCATCCGCCATTGCGGGTGTGTTTACCGATCCCACAACCCTTGGAGCTGCGCCGAATATCACTCTCCCCGAGAGATTTACCGTAAACGATAACCTTATAGAGCTTCCCGCATCGGTCGAGGAGGCGAAGAGCCTTACCGTTGAGCGCGGCCCCAACATCAAGCCTATTCCCAAGGGCAAAGCACCCGATGAAAATCTCTCCTGTGACATTATCTTAAAGGTAGGCGACAATATCACCACCGACCACATTATGCCTGCTGGCGCAAAGATACTTCCTTACCGCTCCAACGTTCCGAAGCTGTCGGAGTTCTGCTTCACGGTTTGTGACAAGGACTTCCCCGAGAGAGCCGGGGCGCTTGGCGGCGGCGTGATCCTCGGCGGTCATAATTACGGTCAGGGCTCCTCCCGTGAGCACGCAGCCCTCGTTCCTCTCTATCTCGGTGTTAAGGCGGTTATCGCCAAGAGCTTTGCACGTATCCACGTGGCAAATCTTATCAACTTCGGCATTATTCCTATGACCCTGGAGGACGAGAGCGACTACGACCTTATCTCCGAGGGCGCTAAAATATCTATTGACGGCTTCCGTGACGCAGTTCAAAGTGGCGCAAAAGTCTATCTTAAGGTAGAGGGTAAGATGAAGAAAATAGCTCTTGATCTTAACTTCACATCCCGACAGAGAGAAATACTTCTGGCAGGCGGAATGTTGAATTATACCAAAAATGCAAAGTGAGGTTTACAAAAATGAGCAATTACAACATAAATCTTGACGAAGCTTGCGCAAAATTCAGAAAAATTCTTGAGAGCCAGCTCGCTCGAGTTGAGGATATGAAGGCGCAGGGTGACTTTACCGACTACGCCGCACTTGATACCATTAAGATCGGCGTATGCGGCGGTGACGGCATCGGCCCCATTATCACAAAAGAGGCGGCACGTGTGCTTAAATTCATGCTCTCCGACCTTGTGGAGAGCGGCAAGGTTCAGTTCCGCAATATAGAGGGTCTTACTATTGAGAACAGAATTGCCAAGGGCAAAGGCATTCCCGACGAGGTTATGGCAGAGCTGAAGGCCTGCGACATTATCCTTAAGGGCCCTACCACCACACCTCAGAAGGGTGACGGTATGCCTAATATTGAATCGGCAAATGTTGCTATGCGTAAGGCGCTTGATCTGTTTGCCAACATTCGTCCGGTTAAGGTTCCCGAGGAGGGCATTAATTGGTGCATCTTCCGTGAGAACACCGAGGGCGGCTATGCGGTCGGCTCCAGCGGCTTTAACGTAACCGAGGATCTTGCGGTTGACTTTACCGTTACCACAAGGCAGGGCTCGGACAGAATCGCCCGCATTGCTTACGATTATGCCAGAAAGAACGGCCGCACCCGTGTTTCTCTTGTAACCAAGGCGAATATTATAAAGACTACCGACGGCAATTTCCTTGAGGACTGCCATAAGGTAGCCGCTCTCTATCCCGAGATCACCACCGACGAGTGGTATGCCGATATTATGACGGCAAAGCTTGTTGATAAAAAGCGCCGCGCCGACTTCCAGATCCTTCTTCTGCCTAACCTCTACGGTGACATCATCTCTGATGAGGCGGCAGAGTTCCAGGGCGGCGTAGGTACAGCGGGCTGCGCCAATATAGGCAAGAAATACGCGATGTTCGAGGCGATCCACGGCTCCGCACCAAGAATGGTAAGGGAGGGCAGAGATATTTATGCCGATCCCTGCTCTATGCTCCGTGCCTGCGTAATGCTTCTTTCTCACATCGGCTATCAGGATAGGGCCGACAGACTTGAGCGAGCTCTCGACATCTGCACCTTTGAGGAAAAGAAGCTTACCATCACCGGTCGTCCCGGCGGCGCAACCTGCCGTGAGTTTGGCGACTACGTAATGGAAACTCTTAAGAAATTGTAAAATAAAAAAAGGACCTCAGCTTCGGGTGCTATTTCTATTGGAGCGGTATTACGCTGCGTTGCTTCGCTTTGGTGCGAAGCAACACGTACAATTTTGCAAAAGCAAACCTAGGGATTTGCGCCGTTTTGGTACGGCGCAGCTTCGCAAAGTGGGTTCAAAAATAAAAAGCAGACCACAATGAGCCGTGCCCTTAAGGACAGTTTTTGAGCAAGTTACCTACCGACAGAAAAAACAGAAACCGCAGATTGATTTTTCTGCGGTTTCTGCTATATAATGTGAGTTCTGACTTTATTTATAAAATAATTCCCAAAAGGGAAATAAACAAAGTTATGACTTGATTTATTTTCGATTGTATGATATACTGTTATCGAAAAGGTGGTGAAATAATGATTTGGGGTATTAAAACAAAAAAATATTTGGAAGACGGAAATAGATGTAAATACTACGGAGATAAAGCATGCCCTTGTATTAGTAATAAAGATATCTACAAAAAGTACGATAAGAAGAACGGATATTGGGCAATTGGAAGTCCACTTCCTGAATGCGACAATTGCACCAGCTATGTAGAAATAGATCCTAATGTAACTATTCCAATATCGTTTGCGAGCAAAACACTTGTTGAAAGAGAAATATCACTTTCACAAGATAAAAAAACAGAGGCAGAGAGAAAAGCCGCAAAAGCAAAAGAAAAGGTAAAAAAGAATACTCCTGTGCATGTAGAGTTATTAAATGCATCCGGAGGGACTGCAGGAGAACGGTTATCAAAAGCAATTATAGGCGGAGCCTTTTTCGGAAGCATCGGCGCGCTCATCGGTTTCTTGGGTAGCGATGAGTCGAATGTTAAACTGGTATTTAAGGTTGATTATGCAGATGGCAGTACAAAAGTGGTGGTCGAAAAAGCCAATTCGAAGGCGGCGAAAAATCTTTTCAGTATAATGAATAAGTAAAGCAGGATAAATAGTCGGTTAAATCCAAGCCTCCCTTGTGTAAAGGGAGGTGGCACGTGAAGCGTGACGGAGGGATTGTAATGCAGAGGAAACATAATAAAGACATCGTTCCAACAGCAAAAATGTTGCGAAAGAATATGACTAAAGAAGAAAATCACCTTTGGTATGATTTCCTACGCACCTATCCCGTTCGATTTTCTCGTCAGAAGGTTCTCGGAAGGTATATTGCGGATTTTTATTGTGCAGAGGCAAAGCTCGTCATAGAGCTTGACGGCTCGGGGCATTATACCAAAGAAGGAAAACAACACGATGAAGAAAGAACTGCTTTTCTTGAAGAATATGGATTGACAGTTATCAGAATACCAAATACAGAAATACATAAAAACTTTCGAGGTGTCTGTGAATATATTGATCACCTCGTAAAACAATCCCTCAGTCAGCTGCGCTGACAGCTCCCTTTACACAAGGGAGCCT
>CAZUJY010000101.1:0-6878 GCA_964620565.1 uncultured Ruminococcus sp.
TTTGAGTTTTTTCTCAATGTGTTTTGACAAGAACTTACACCGTTTCGGAGTCTCCTCCGAAACACAATGTTTTCTTAATTTCATGTTGTTCAATTTTCAATGATCAAGTTGCTCACAAGGTTGTAAGCTTTTCTATTATACAATAACCTTTTTCAATTGTCAAGAGGATTTTTCGATTTTTTTAACTTTTTTTGAATTATTGTGCAAGATTTATAGAATAATTTATAAAAGGAGGTGGTTTTTTGACGTCTATAGTTGTAAGAACGCTGATCGTGTATATTTTACTGTCATTTATGCTTAGAATCTTGGGAAAAAGACAGATAGGCGAGCTTGACGTTGGTGAGCTGGTGTCTACTCTGCTTGTATCCGAGATCGCCTCTATCCCCATAGATGATCCCGATATTCCCCTGCTCAATGCCATAATACCTATACTTCTGATAGTTGCGATAGAGATAATTCTGTCAACGGTGAAAAACAAATCGGAAAAGCTAAAGACCGCTATCGAAGGAAAGCCGGAGTATATAATATATAAAGGTAGAGTTTTGCAGAAGGTGCTGACCGATAACCGAATATCTATAAACGAGCTTCTCTCCGAGCTTCGAAGTCAGGGAGTAGGTAATATAGACCAGGTATATTACGCAGCCGTAGAGCAGAACGGGTCGCTCTCGATACTGAAAAAAGGAGATCCCGAGCTTGCGCATAACATTATAATTGACGGCAGCGTAATAGAGGAAAATCTGAAGGCCCTGGGATATGATAAGGCCTGGCTCAAAAAGCGCCTTGACGAGCGGTCGGTGGGGGTGAAGGATACCTTTCTGCTGACAGTGACGGACAGTGGGCAAATAGGACTAATATTAAAAGATAGGAAGAAAAAATGAAGCAGAAGATATTATCGGTGGTTTTGCTGATTATTGTAGTGACCTTTGTAACGGTAAACACCATAGTCATCACTCGGCAGATAAGTGATATGGAAAGTGCCATTTCGGCTATTGATATTTCGAGTGACGGGGCGGCTGACGAGGCGGCAAAAATCTTTAAGGAATTCAGGCAAAAGGAGGTGTATATCAGCCTGACGGTAAGCCACGAGGACCTGACGAATATTGAGGACTGCTTTGCGGAGCTGGTTGGTCAATTATCCGTAGGAAACAAGGATGAAGCTAGGGTAACGAAGGACCGCCTGAAATACTCTCTCAAGCATCTCAGGCGGTTATCAACATTTACTATTGACGCAATTATTTAAACTCGGTCATATCACTGAAATATGCCTCAAGGCGCATTATCTCATAATACTCCTCGGTAAGATCGGGCGAGGTGAGAATATCACAGCCCGTACGCAGAGCCTTTATAATATATTCGGGATTAAGGAATGCGGAGGGGTCTGCCGAGAGAATTGCGTCGATCACTAATCTATCCCCTTCTCTTTTCGCAACAGCGCTCCTGATGAGAGGACGGATGTTGATCGTCTGCTCGGAATTCTTCTTCTGCACCTCGACGGTGTCACCGCCAAGCAGAGCGTTGCATCTGTCTGCAAGCTCATCGGTAACGGCAGGACTGCCGATAGTGATACGGTAGGACATCCATTTAAGGTCGGTAAACTTGCTTTCGGGATAGTATGCTTCATATATCTGCATCTCGCTTGTCATATTGGCATTGATGCGAGCCATAGCCTCGGCAGGATCGATATACTCCTTCATACGAAGATCCATAAACTCGCACTCGCTCTCCGTACCGATGGACAGAGGAGCCGCAAATATCATCTTGGGCTTGGGATTAAATCCCTCTGTATACCAGAGAGGAAGCTTGGCTCTCACGATAACCTTGTGCATGGTTCTCACAAGGTCGAGATGGGAGATATATTGCAGACTGCCCTGTTTTTTAAAGCGAAAACGGAGAAAAAGCTTGGTATTTTCATTTACTTGCACCATCTGTTTTTACCTCCAAGCTTATTTGCGCCGCATCCGCTGCAATGCTCGGCGCAGGAGGGAGTTGTAATACCCTCGTAAGCCTTATCACGCTCACGGCGAAGAAATGCCTTGGTCACGCCTACGTCGATAATATCCCAAGGAAGAACCTCGTCAAGACCGAAGCCACGGGAGGTGTAGAAGGCGGGATCTATACCGCAGCTCTCAAACGCCTCGATCCACAGATCATAGTTAAAGAACTCATCCCAGGCGTCGAACATCTGACCCTTATCGGCAAGATATGCGATAGCAGGAGCAAGACGGCGGTCGCCTCTGGCAAGAACTGCCTCGATAAAGGAAACCTTTGCGTCATGGTAGGCGTATCTGATACGTCTGTCGGTGATCGCAGACTTGAGAAGCTCCTGCTTACGAATAAGCTCGTCAAAGGTATCCTGTCTTTCCCACTGGAAGGGTGTAAAGGGCTTGGGAACAAAGCAGGAAACGCTGACGGTAACACCAAGTCCCTTGGGACGCTCGGGCTTCGGAAGAGCAAAATACTGATCCACTACCCTCTTCGCCAGAGCGGCGATGCCCTCAATGTCCCCGTCGGTCTCGGTGGGAAGTCCGTTCATAAAGTAAAGCTTAACGTTGCTCTTACCGCCACGGAAGGCAATACCAACCGAGCGCATAAGATCCTCCTCGGTAACGTTTTTGTTGATAACGTCACGAAGCCTTTGCGTTCCCGCCTCGGGAGCAAAGGTGATACCGCCCGTTCTTACAGAGGATACCTTCTTCATCAGCTCCTCGGAGAAGCTGTCAATACGGAGCGAGGGGAGAGAGAGGCTTACGTGAGCGTCGTCCGTCCACTCGAGAAGGCTGTCGGTAAGCTCGGGTAGCTTGGAATAATCGCTGATGGAAAGCGAAATAAGAGAGATCTCGTCGTAGCCCGTGTTGTCATAAAGACACTTCGCCTGCTTGCAAAGGGTCTCCACCGATTTTTCTCTGATAGGTCTGTATACCATACCCGCCTGACAGAATCGACATCCACGGATACAGCCACGGTAAATCTCGAGAACTATTCTGTCGTGAACGGTCTCAATATAAGGCATAACAAGCTTCTCGGGATAAGGAGCCTTATCCATATCGGCTACTATGCGTTTTTTTATTTTTGTGGGAACGTCGGAGTAGAGAGGCTTATATTCCTTGATGGTGCCGTCCCCGTTGTAGGTGACCTCATAGAGAGAGGGAATGTAAACGCCCTCAATATGAGATGCCTCACGGAGAAATGCCGATCTTGTGTAGCTGCCATCTGCCTTCATCTTCTTATAAAGATGACATATTTCAAGCAGAACCTCCTCGCCCTCACCGATATTGATAAGGTCGAAGAAGTCGGCAACAGGCTCGGAATTATACACACAGGGACCGCCGCCGATAATTATAGGACAATCCTCTGCCCTGTCCTTTGCCCAGAGGGGAAAGCCTGCCAGCTTAAGCATTGCAAGAGTGGTGGTGTAGCACATCTCATACTGAAGAGAGAATGCCACCATATCAAACTTATCAAGCGGATCGCCGCTCTCAACCGCAGAGAGAGGAATGGAATACTTCTCCATAGCCTCCTTCATATCAGTCCAGGGAGCATAAACTCGCTCACACCATACGCCGTCATCCCTGTTCAGCACGTCGTAAAGGATACGGACGCCGAGATTGGACATACCAATCTCGTAGGTGTCGGGAAAGCAGAAGGCAAAGCGAACGTCTACCTCGTCCTTATTCTTGATTATACTGTTAAACTCACCGCCGATGTATCTTCCCGGCTTTGAAACCGATTTAAGCACCGACGATATATTTTTGTTCTGCATTTAATAGGTCCTTTCGGGAAATTTCCGTGCCATCCTTTCGGCTGGCACGGAAACGTAATCTGTTTTATTAATCCTCGTCCTTCTTTTTCTTGCTTTCCTTAAGGAATGAGGACTTGGTAAGCGCTCTGATGATCATACAGCTGATGATCTGCCAGAGGGATGCTACCACGGGAGTAAGTCCTGCAAGACCGAAGAGCGAAATGGCGATAGCCATTACAACACCGAAGCCCATAGCGCAAAGCTCGGTATATCTTACGTGGAGAGAAAGCTTGTTTGCCTTCTTTGCAAGCACGATCATTCCGGCAGCGTCAAGTCTGTCGCCGTAGGTAACCATTCTTGCATCGGCACGTGCCTCAGCCTTCTGCTCGTCAGCAATGCTGTAAAGCTTTACAGCGCGCATATCACCGATACCCGCGGTAAGGGTTGCTAGAAGCTCGTTAGATATGTTAGGGTCACGGGTGTAGATAAGAGGAATGATTCCGGCATCACGCAGAGAAGGAATAATCATAGTGAATTCCTCGGAGAAGGAATATCTGATATAGAACTTTGCGTTAACCTCGCCGTCCTCTGCAGCATACATAATTCTGATGGTCTCGAAGTTGTTGCTGCTCTCTCTGCCGATAGCGGCTGAAGGAATGGCAATACCGTTACGGTGCATATAGTCCTCGCTACCAACGCAGATCTTGTGACCTGCTACGTCACCGCAGATGCCGTCGTCCTCTATGATAACGTTGGTTGCGGTCTTGTGACGAACTCTGTTATCAATGATCTCGGAGAACATACCGTCAAGGGGACCGCCAACAGCTGCAAAGAGCGCGCACATCTGACGCATAACCTTATCCATATTGCCTCTGTCACCGTAAAGCATAAAGCGCTTAAGGTTAACGTCGTCCTGGCCGAAGATGTCGGTATCGTCGAATGCGAATACGTCTGCAGTAGCGAACTTTGTATATGCGTCCTCGCCGATGCTGGTGCTGTCAGCGAGAAGCGCTGCTCTCTGGGAGTAGAAGTAGGATGCCTTGCCGGAAATGATCGCAAATGAGGGACAGCCGATCATCATAACGAAGCAAAGAACCGCAACGGCGGTGATGAAGCTCCAGCTGAGGAAGTAAGCGATCACGCCTGAAACGATGGCGGCGCCGAGAGGCACGCCAAAGATAATGCCAACCTGCTTGGGAGATGCGGGAACACCGTCGGTGTTCTTGAAGAAGTCGGAGATAAAGGATGCGCTAAAGGTACGTACAAGTCTGGACTTATACTCGTCAACAGCGCCGTCAAGAGCCTTGTTCTCAACGTCAAGCTCTCTTGTGTTTTGAACGTCGATAACCTGCTTCTCCTCAAGAGTGGAGATCTTCTTGAAGGCGATGAAATCTGCCTTTGCACGGTAGAGCGACGCAACAAGAACGGGAATGGAAACGGTTGCAAAGAGAAGACCGAAGAGAACGTAGGACTCCTCATTTACAAGGAAAACGGTGAGAGTATATACTCCGAGAAGGATAAATGCGGGAATAGGCAGTACGTCGGGAAGAAGCTTCTTCTTACACATAAGCTTTACCGCTCTGAACATCTCGGGAATCATCATAAAGAAGATACATGCCGCAAGTAAGAAGTCCACAAGGCCAAGGTAGAAGAAGTTTGTTGAATTCTCTACAAGGCTGAAGGGGATAACGCCGAAGGCTGCAAGGATCTCGATCACGAGCATAGCGACAGCGAAAATGCCCGCCGCCCAGGATCTGATCTTAATGGAGATAAGCGTGTCAAGGAATCTGTCCTTAATGCTGTCACGCTGAGTGGGATTGCTGAATTCTCTGTCAATGCCCTTCTTGCCGCTCTTCTTCTCGGGAGCGGGCGCAGGTGCGGGAGTGGGATTCTTCTTACCCTTGTCGCTGAACTCATAAACCTCGAAGTCGTCCTCGTCGGGATCGGGAATGCTGTATTCCTTCTCCTCGGGCTCAGGCTCCGGGACAGGCTCCTCCTCGATCTCGGGCTCCTCGGGTTGCTCTACGGGCTCCTCCTTAGGCTTATCGCCGGCGAGAAGCTTCTTGATCTGCTCTCTCTCTCGCTCAGCCTCCTCCTCGAGCTCATCCTCGGGGCTCTTGAACTTAAGCACGTTAAGAGATTCATCGCTCTCGTCGATAGCAACGTTCTCGGGCTCCTTCGCATCGGGAGTGCCCTCGAAGTCTGTATCGAACTCGGCGGTGGGATCAAGCTTTATCTCATCGGGATTATCGTCCTCCTCCTTCTCGGGAGCGGACTTGATACCAAGTCTCTCACGGATCTTGGCATCGCCCCTACGTCTGTACTTTTCGCTTGCCTCGGTAAAGCGAGGCATATAAGTAGTACGGGGCGCTTCGCCCTCGCCCTCTGTCTCCTCGTCGGGATATTCTCCTTCGAGAACAAGCACGCCGGGCTCTTCTTCTATTTCGGGATTATTAAGCTTTTCGTTATCAATGTTCTGATTCTTGTTTTCCACAGTTTAGCCTCACTTTCTTTTTCTCTGCCTTGCAACCTCGGTCATAAGCACCGCCGCTGCGCAGGATACGTTCATAGAATTTACCCTTCCGTAAAGGGGTATGGAAACGACAAAGTCGCATTTTTCTTTAACAAGTCTTGAGATACCAAAGCCCTCGCTACCCATTACAAGACCCACAGCGCCCGAAAGATCGGTGTCGCAGTAGCTCTGACCGTCCATATCGGCGGCGTAGAACCAAAGTCCGCGCTCCTTAAGGTCGTCGATGGCAGAGGCAAGGTTTGTGACCTTGGCAACTCTCATATACTCAACCGCTCCGGCAGAGGCCTTTGCGGCAGTGGAGGTAAGTCCTACGGCACGGCGCTTCGGAATAATGACTCCGTGAGCACCGCAGCACTCTGCGCTTCTGATAATAGCGCCGAGATTGTGAGGATCCTCAACTCCGTCGAGGATAATGATGAAGGGAGGCTCTCCCTTCTCCTCCGCGTAGGCGAGTATCTCATCCACCGTAGCGTAATTTCGCTCGGCGGCAATAGCAACTATTCCCTGATGGTGAGCGCCGAGGGTAAGACTGTCAAGCTTCGCGCGGTCAACCTCGTGTATGGGAAGCTTCCGCTCGGAGGCAATACCCAACAGAAGATTTACCGA
>CAZUJY010000102.1:0-6773 GCA_964620565.1 uncultured Ruminococcus sp.
GAAATTCGCAGAATTTCAACCTTTTACTGTCTCATTTACAATTTTTGTTCGGTTAGGCAAGAGAGAATAAAACGAACCCGTTTTGAAAAGACAAATTTCGCATAATACTGCGGTAAAAATTCTTGTAATATCCGCATATTACTTCAAATTTTAACCTTGTCTTACGAGAAATTTGTTCTTTTTAAAATTCGTAGAACTCTCAAGCCTGAATTTTATGATGATTTTGGCGCTTGGCTCTCGTAGCCAAGTGCGGACTTTGCAAGAGAGATAAGTGCCTAAAGCGCTGAAAATTCAGGCTTTAGAGCGAGTTCGTTTTATTCTCTCTTGCCTAAAGGTTTTTTCATATCCTTTTCGGATTTTTTCGTTCTCGTCAAATGTGACAGCCCCTTTTATGCGTTGTGGTAATTTCCGTCCTCGGCAAGCAGCTCCTCGTAGAAGATAGCGTTTGCCGTCTGTTTATATGCGTTTACCCATATAGATCCAACGCCGATGCACATAACGGCAAGTAGCATCCAGCCGATAAAGGATAGCTGAAGCAGGAAGAACTGCATCTTATGTCCCTTCATAAGACGTGCGCTTTCCTTAAGTGACTCCATAGTTCCCATCTCGGGGTGGTCTATTCTGATAAAATACACCATAGCGAAGGAATAGGAAAGGATCACACCGGGTACAACAAGAAGTATATAGCCGATAGCAACGATCAGATTCGTTACGATGCCGGTTATCATTGAGCCTGTTAGATCATTTCTCACACAGTCAAGGGCCACACCGATATTCTCGTGTTTTACCTTGCTTCTTACACGGCCGAGAAAGTAGCCTGCAGATGCGCAGGAAAGAACTCCTGCCAGCACGATAGGACCAACGTAGGTAATGCCTGCCGCCGTTGAGATCGCCGCTATGATGAACAGCAGAAGAACAGGAAACAGCCATTCGGGTTTTAATATATTTCCGCCCAGCACGCCTCTTGCGCGTGCACGTATTTCGGTATTTGAAATCACGCCGATTTTCTCCTTAAGGTTTAATATTCAAAATCATTTTTGACTTTTATCGTATTCTTCAATCACAGGACCGAAAAAATCACGAAGCTCGTCGATATATTTATCGCCTGCAAATATGTATGCAAGTCCGTGCTCTGCGCCCTCAACAACGTACATTCTCTTTCTCTCTGCCGAGCAGGCCTCAAAGTTTTTGTAGCTCATCTCAATAGGTACAAGCGAGTCAGTATCTCCGTGAACGAAGATCGTGGGTATCTTTGACTTTCGCACCTGCTCGATGGGGGAAAACTCGTCGATATTGAATCTGCCGTAAATGAGACCGCCAAGCTTGATAAAAGGGTAAACGAGATCGGACGGAAGCTTCATTTCTCTCGTTACCTTTCCGATTATTTCCTTGGGGGAGGTATATCCGCAATCTGCGACAATTCCAATGATATTCTTGGGCAGATCGTCAAATCCCGATACTATCATAGCCGTAGCCGCACCCATGGAAACGCCCGAAAGAATGATCTTTGCATCCTTGTTTATCTCGGTGAGGACATAGTCGATCCAACGTCTGCAATCCTTACTTTCATTGATTCCGAAGGTCAGCGTAGTGCCGTCACTGAAGCCGCTTCCGCGGTGATCGTAGGTAAGCACGCTGTGACCTGCGTCAAGGGCGCGGAAGATGCCTCCGCTAAGATCTCTCTCGAGGCAGCCGTGATAGCCATGCATCATAATCTCAATGGGCGCATCGGGACTGTGCTCATAATATCTGCCACGGAGCGTCAGACCGTCGAAGGTCTTTATTTCCACTTTCTTGTGGGGAAGAGCGCGGGCGCTTTTCGTCCACTCGATCATTTTAGGATAATGGGGAACGTATTCCTCTCCGGGAGGAAGCTCATAGTCATCCTCGGCTCGGGGCTTTCTCGGTTTGGAATAAAAAGTCATAAAGTAGCACAGCGTAGAGATTCCAAGCACCAGAATCGCAATTACGCCTATGCAGATCAGAATGATCCATTGGATATCCATAAAACACCTCAAATAGTTTAATACGTATATTTTAGCACTAAAATATTAATTTTTCAACTTTTATCGCCTAATTTCAACTAAAAATTAAAAAAATATTGCTTTTATGTAAAAAATAGTGTATAATGAGTAGCCGTAAGGTAGTGGAACCCATAAGCCCTACGGCGATAAATTTTACCGTCCTTTTAAGGCTTTCGCCTTGTAAAGTCGTAGCCGTAGAGCAAAAAGCCTTACACTAACACCCTCGGAGATATGCTAATGAATAAGACTGCAAACGTTGACGTCAATTACAAAAATGTAAAGCGCTACAAAACGGCGAAATATCCTATCAGACAGCCCATATACCTCACCTGGCTTATCTGGTTCTTATCCTTTATTTTAACCCTTTTTAATAAGCATAAGGTAGAGCGTATAAATATGGAGGGACTGAAGCCTCCTTATATTATTCTTTCTACTCACATGGGCTTTATTGATTTTGAGCTTGCGGCACTTAAAACCTTCCCGCACCGTATCAATAACGTGGTTAATATTGACGGTTTTTATAAGCGTGCATGGCTTCTTGAGTGGATAGGAGCTATTCCTACCATAAAATTTACTATGGATCTTCACCTTATCAAGTCTATCCGTAAGGTGCTTTCCCGTGGTGACGTTCTCTGTATGTATCCCGAGGCAAGATATTCTCCCTGCGGTATTACAGAGTATATTCCCGAGTCGGTGGGTATGCTTGTTAAGAGGAACAAGGTTCCCGTAGTTGCGGTAAAGCACAGAGGAAACTATCTTCACGCTCCGGTTTGGAATTTAAAGCTTAAAAACAAGGTTCCTCATCACGCTACCATTACAAAGATACTCACTCCCGAGGAGATCGAGAATATGACGGTAGATCAGATCAACGATAAGATCCGTGAGGCGCTATCCTACGACGAGTACGCCTATCAGAAGGAAAACGGAATTCTTATTAAGAATCCTAAGAGAGCCGAGGGGCTTCATAAGGTTCTTTATCACTGTCCTCATTGCCATACCGAATCCAAGATGGATTCGAAGGGGGCAGAGATCTTCTGTACCGAGTGCGGTAAGAGATGGACTCTTAACGGGGATGGAAGCCTTTCAGCCAACGAGGGTGTTACCGAGTTCAGCCATGTTCCCGATTGGTATAAATGGGAGATAGAGCAGGTAAGCGCTCAGGTCGACAGCGGCGAGTATTATTTTACCGACGAGGTGGAGGTGTATTCAATGCCCGGATGTAACAGACTTGAGGATCTGGGCACCGCACGTGTGACTCACGATCCCGAAAACGGCTTCGTTCTTGAGGGAGGATATAACGGCAAGAATTATCGGATCCAGCGTTATCCTCTCCAGTCAAACAGCCTTCATATTGAGTTTGATTGGTTCAAGTTCAGAAAAGAGGACTGCATCGATATTTCCACCGAGGACGATTGCTTCTACTGCTTCTTTAAGAACGCAAAGAACGTAATTATGAAGCTGGAGCTTGCAACCGAAGCAATCTATCGTAAGAGCCTGAGAGAAAAGCGCCCCGAGTCTAAGGACGCTCTGCCCGCAGCTGCAAGAACTAAGGAATAATCGGCTGAAATACAGGGCAGAACAGCCTTTTTGCCCTAAAAAAACAGCAAAATATAAACAAAAATCATTCTTTTTGAAAATAATTATAAAACATTACTTTTGTTCATACTTTGGACACAATTATCTGCTATAATAGTCGCCGCTAATAGAGTGAACCTTTTGTCGATTATTTAATAAGATATGGATAAAAGCAATCGTTTCACGGAACAATAAAAAACCGGAGGGGCGCTATGATACTTGAGAATCTGGAAGTATTCCACAAAGCCTTTGGAAAGGGCACTGTAATTCTGGTTAACGGCAAATACATTACCGTTAAATTCGAGAACGTGCAGAAAATTTTTGTTTACCCTGACATTTTTGAGAAGTTCCTCACTCTTGCAGACGGCACGGTAAGCGACGAGATAATTGCTGATCTCAACGCTACTAAGGCTAAGAAGCAGAAGGAGCTTGATAAGAAGAATGAGGAAAACCGTCATGCAATGACCCGTGGCATTGTTATTCCCGGTAAGGAGAATATGAATGCGGATTCCGACGAGGAAGATAACGGGTTTAAGAATAGCGAGCAGGAGGAGGGCTGATCTCCTCTAAAAAAGAGCCGCCTAATATTACGGGCGGCTCTTTTTTGTATTGACTTTCTTCGATTTGGGAATTATAATATTTAATAGAAAAATGTAGAAAGCGATTCTGATATGATATTAAAAGGTTATCTTTTTGGCGTTTTATATGCCGTTTTGTGCCTTGCGATCGCCTTTATTCTGTATAAGGCGGGCGTGGTTAAAAAAATAACGAGAAAAATCGTTCATATTCTTGTTGGCGCCGAGTGGATAATCCTTTATCACTTCTTCGGTCCGAGCATACATTTTCTTGCGGTATGCTTACTGTTTCTGATCATTCTGACTATCTCACACCGCAAGAACCTTATGCCGATGATCTCATCCGACGGAGACAATGCGCCCGGCACAGTATACTATGCCGTGGCCATGTCCGTTATGGCGCTTATCACTCTGTTTCTTCCCGATATGATAATTCCTTTTGGAATAGGAGTATTTTGCACCTCTCTTGGCGACGGATTTGCCGGACTTGTGGGGCAGAGTATTACTGCAGGCTGGAACAAAAAGATCTACGGAAGCAAAACGCTGGTCGGCGCCGCTGTTAATCTTGTATCCTGCTTTGGCGTTGCTTTTGCGTTCGACGGGATATTCGACCTCGGTCTTTCCGTATGGCATTGTATTGCCATTGCAATACTCGGTCTTGAGCTTGAGCTTTTCACGGGTCTTGGTCTCGACAACATATCCATTACTCTCGGCACTTCGTTCCTATCCTACTTCTTTGTAAGCTTTCCCGGGGCAGAGAATTATATTGTTCCCATACTGCTTACCCCTGTTATTATCGCCTTTGCCTATAAGAAAAAGGCGCTTACCGCAAGCGGTATCATCGCTGCGATCATACTTGACGCTGTCATCTCTATATCACTTGGAAATCTCGGATTCACAATTCTGCTTGTATTCTTCATTGGCGGTATCGCAGTGGACAAAATCAAGAAATCAAAAGAAAAACGCAGGCAGAACGAGAAAAACGGTATAGAAAAGCGAGGAAGCTGCCGCGATCACGTTCAGGTATTAGCCAACGGATCGGTAGCGGCAGTCTGTGCGATTTTGCATTTGACAACCCGGGAGGATGTCTTTATTATCGCATTTGTTGCATCTCTTGCTGAGGCTCTGGCTGACACGGTCGCTTCGGGAATAGGAGTGCTTCACGGCAGAGCCTTTGACCCCTTCCGTATGAAGCCCTGCGCACCCGGTGTCAGCGGAGGAATGTCGCTTCTCGGCACCTCCGCCTCTGCCGTTGCTGCCTTGCTTATGGCGGCCATCTCTCTTGCCTTTAAGCCTATTGGAACAATCTCCGCGTTGATAATTGCCTTATCTGCCATCCTTGGCGGTATTTTCGACAGCTTCCTTGGATCGCTTTTGCAGGTTAAGTATAAATGCACAATTTGCGGCAATATCACCGAGAGAGAAGAGCACTGCGGCGAGAAAACGCAGAAGCACAGCGGCCTCCGTATTATCAACAACGACACCGTCAATCTCCTAGGCACCCTCTTTGCGGCATCTCTCAGCACGGCATTATATTTGTTGGCGAAGTAGTAAAGTTTTATAAGAAAAATGAAAGGACAGGGTATGGGAAAGAATTTTACAAAAATTTTAACTGCCGATAATTTGACGGTAGGTTACATACCCGGTTCTGCCAGAGTGTTGTTTATCAAGACAGGTCAGGGCGGTAGCATATACGGATATGAAAACAGGTATCTTGATATTGCCCTTGAGGTCAACGAAAAATATGGTTTTTCCGTATTCGTTTCCGCTACGACAATAGATACAAAGGCGTCGTTTCAGAGGGATATCCGGACGGTTGAGGAGAGCCTAGGAACTCCTGATTTTGAAATCCATTACGTTGGAGTTTCCAAGGGCGGTCTCATAGGCATCTGGCACGGCTGCGACGAGCCGAGAATCGCAAAAATGATCAGCATCAACGCGCCTCTTATGATCAACTATCACAGCAAAACTCTGCTGGGAGTTAAAAAACTCGGCAGGGAAAAGCTCACTATGGTCTACGGTAGCCTTGATCCGTCATATAGATATATTCCCTTTGTGGAAAAGCGCGCAAATCTTCAAACGATCGAAGGTGCCGACCATAATTTAAGCGGATTTACTATGAGATTGCATCAAATCATAGAAGACAGCCTTTTTTAAAAACATCAACCTGAAAAAACAACCTTTATTATAATAAAAAGTGCCGCACAGCCCGTGCGGCACTTCCTAATTCTATATTACCTTAGAATTATAGATCGGAAAGGAAATGGTTTCAGCGAAAATCAGCTTTTGCTAAACTGAATTAGCCGTTGTTCTTGATGGAGTTCTCGTAAGACTCTACCTAACAGCCTTCCCTGTTGGGGAAGGGGGACCGCATCAGCGGTGGATGAGGTGCCCCATTAAAACTATTAATTATTAGCCGTTGTTCTTGATGGAGTTCTCGTAAGACTCTACCTAACAGCCTTCCCTGTTGGGGAAGGGGGACCGCATCAGCGGTGGATGAGGTGCCCCATTAAAACTATTAATTATTAGCCGTTGTTCTTGATGGAGTTCTCGTAAGACTCTACCATCTTCTTAACCATCTGACCACCAACAGAACCCG
>CAZUJY010000103.1:0-6751 GCA_964620565.1 uncultured Ruminococcus sp.
TGGATGAGGCGCCTTCGGGTCGCAAAGCGACGCTTCTCGCCTAAATCTGACTATCACCAAAAAGAGGCTGCCTCAAATTTGCATTTGAGACAGCCTCTATTTTTTTACTTTGACATAGCGTCAAGCGCTTCGCTCCTTGAAAGTCCGAGGGTTAGAAGAAGTAGTATCTTCTCCGCATCCGAATCAACGGTAGCAATTACCGATTCTACCGTCATATATATCTCGACGTCACAGACAGTACAGTGTGAAACAAAGGAGCTGCCGTCCTCGGTGCGCTCCCAGGTACCGAAGGAATGCTTCCCGTCGGAGGGAAGCTGTGAGCCATAGGATATAAGCTCATCGCAGGACTTACAGTACAGGTCACCGCTGTAACCGTCGCTAAGACAGGTTGCCGCCACGTAGCCACGCAGCTCGGTGCTTGTATGAGTGCATACGGGAGGCTCAGTTGCGCCGTCCTGATTACCGCCCTGATTGCCGCTGTCGGGATCGGTAGTACCGCCCTGGTTTTCATCCTGGTTACCCGAGCCGCCTTTAGAAGCCTCGCCCGAGGGAGTAGTCATATCGGAGGGAATCGACTTGCCAAAGATAAGCCATGCAAGCTCGGGATAGTCGATAAACACGTTTCTGTTGCCCTGGATATTTCCAACAACCTCATTTCTACCCATCTCCCAGGTATCAACAGGGTCGAGTGCGCACCATTCAAGAAGAACGTCAACGCTCTGAAATACCTCGGTAATGCTGTCTGCTCCCCATTCGGAGCCCCATCTTACGTAAACGTACAGACAGATTCTCGCGACGTCACCCTTAACGTTATCAAGAGGCTCGAAGTAGTTACCTGCATAGGTTCCGCCTACATCGCCGCTAAGGTTACCCGTTGCAGTGCTGCCGCCGTTAACATTACCGTATTTCTTATTACCTCTTGTACTGTTGGTCTTGCTCTCAGAGGGACGGATGTGGTGCAGGTCAGCACCGCCGCCAATAGTGTTTCCGCCGCCAAGGCTCTGAGGCCATACGTGCTCTCTGTTCCAGCCCTGACCGCTGTTGTACTCGCTGTAGGATGCCGAATAAGAGGTGTAGATCATAACTATATTGTTGCCGCCGTTCTCACTGTCGGTTCTGGTGGCAAGGTCACGGCACTCGGAGTAGCTTGTAACCTTTCTGTGAGTGCTGGACATAAGAGTACGCAGACTTGTGAAAAGCTGGCTTGAGGACTGAGTCGAAAGATTATCGTAGGTATAGATGCCTGTGTAATAATCATCTGCGCTCGTTCCGTCGAGAGTTGTGCAGACAACGTCTCTCTCACCCGAGTTTGAGTAAGTGGAATAGCTTGAGGGCTGACCTACCGCAAAGACGGGAATATACGTTGTAATTAATATAACTACGGCAAGCAGAGCCGCTACCGTATTCTTTATGTACTTTTTCATATTATTCTCCTGTTTTTGATCATTTTGTAATCAATTTGTAAGTGTTAGTTTACAAATCAAATGATTTCCTCGTAAGGAACATCCTTGTAAGCATCCGCATCAGCAGGTGCTTCGATGTTAACTTCAGCCTCATAATCATAGTCGGTGTAGGTACGCATAGTTACCTCGTAGGTCTGACCGTCCATACTGATCTGAAGGTTGCAGGAGAGAACCGAGTTAAGTTCAAAATCGCCGTCCGCCTCAAGAATAAAGCTTGCGGAGGAGATGCTTACCAAAGCATCAAGCGAGGAAAAACTTTCTGAGAGAATACCCTCAAGGCTTTTCTTTGCATCATCCTTAATATCACTGCAGGTGTAGGTATACTTCCCATTCGCACCCTTTGTATCACAGGTCGCAAAATCGACTATTCCAATATTTGCGCCCATTCCCGCATCGGCAAGAACAACTATCTTATCAACCTCGGTGAATTCCGCCTTTTCCTTAAGCCGGATGGTATACTCACCGGAAGCAATAGAAACAAAGTGATAAAGCGTACCGTCTATGAGAATGTACTTTTCATCAAGCGAGGTGCTGTCGGTCTTTGCAGACGTGCTTACGCAAAGATCATCGCCATCGGCAAGAATAACCGAGGAGGAGCTCATAGCATCTACAGCATCCTTCATCTTATCGTCGTTGGTTGCAAATACAACTCTGACACTAGCCTCGTATTTACCCGGGTCGAGTTGAATCTCGCCGCCGTCGCCGTTTCCGTCATCACTTCCGTCGCCTCCGGTACCGTTATCACCATTCGGATTCTCTATCAGATTGCAGGATGAAAGACATCCAAAAGTCAGAATGATACAGATGAGTAAGCAAATAAGCCTTTTTAAAGCGCTCATAACCTTCTCCTTTGCTTTTAAAATATTTTCCTATGTATATTTTACATCAAAATATTACAAAAGTCAATAGATGAGGAAAAACCGTCTGTTTCTTAAAAAATCCGATAATCCGTGTTATAATAGCGGGGTAATATTTTGAGGGCGTCTTCTCGGTTTCAAAGACCGATGCGGCAAATCTCGGATCGCTGTTCTTTATCGGTAGGCAAGAGAGATAAGTGCCTAAAGCGCTGAAAATTCAGGCTTTAGAGCGAGTTCGTTTTATTTTCTCTTGCCTAACCAACCATATCTCAATACACCTTATGCCTCTTGATCTTGCGGTGTTTATGCTGATGATAGTAATGCTAACCTTGCTGACAGAGAAACCTATAAGAAAATATAAAAATGAGCGCCCTGATCTTTCGGGGCGCTTTTCACGGCTTTTCTTCTTTTTCATAATATAAACACAGTAAGTTTTTCGGAGGAGAAAATGCTGGTAACAAGAAATTATAACAGAGAAAATGCCGTGGCTTATGCCAGAAAATATGCCTTTTCACAGAACTCGCTCTTCGGCAATTTTGCGGGGATAGGCGGCAACTGCACAAACTTCGTGTCACAGTGCATCTACGCAGGAAGCTGCGAGATGAACTACAAGCCCACCTTTGGCTGGTACTATATTTCGCTTGACGATCGGTCGCCATCCTGGACGGGAGTTGAATATTTTTATAACTTCATTATTGAAAACGCAGACGTAGGACCCTTCGGCAGAGTAGCAAACTCCGACGAGCTGGAGATCGGTGACGTGGTACAGCTGGCAAGGAATGAGGAGGGCTACTATCACTCGCTGCTTGTGGTCGGCTTTGACGGAGAGGATATTCTGGTGGCGGCGCAAACCGACAACGCTTATGCAAGACCTCTGTCAACCTATGACTACGACTACTCAAGATTTATAAAAATACTCGGCGTAAGGCTTGAAAATCCCGACACCACAGACGCCTGCTTTGAAAGAATTATGGCAGGATAAAGACAAAAAATGCCGCATTTTGTAAAGTTAAACTTACAAAATGCGGCATTTTTTATTAAAGATTGATCTTATTTTCGGTTGTATAAAGAGCAAGAAGCTCGGACTTCTTTTCCTCAATTTCCTGCTTCATAAGCTCTATTTCCTCGGGGCTGAACTGATCAAGCTCGCCCTCGGTAAGCTTATTCTTATACATTCTGTCGATAACGTGAGAATAGTTGATACCAACAGCGCAGATGTCACCGTTTCTCTCGCAGATAACCTTATTGGAATTGCCACGGAGAAGCTCCTCAACTGCATAAACGCCCATCTTAGAGGCAAGAACTCTGTCCTTTAAGGTGGGGTTACCGCCTCTTACGATATGAGCAAGGCGTGCAAACTTGGTCTCAACGCCGGTCTCCTCCTGGATCTTCTTTGCAAGAGCGGGAGCATACTCAAAGCCAACGCCCTCGGATACGATAACGATGAAGTTTCTCTTACCCAGCTCTCTCGCCTTCTTGATCTTTTTACAGATGGAGTTGTCGTCGTGGGGGAACTCGGGAACAACTACTGCGGTAGCGCCCGAAGCGATTGCGGTATTAAGAGCAATATCGCCGGCGCCACGTCCCATAACCTCAACAACGTTACATCTTGCGTGAGATTCGCAGGTGTCACGAAGCTTATCTACAAGCTCAATAACGGTGTTCATAGCGGTATCGAAGCCGATGGTGTTATCGGTAGAGGTAATGTCGTTATCGATGGTTGCGGGAATACCGATACAGGGAACGCCCTCCTCGGTAAGTCTGGTTGCGCCCTGGAAGGTTCCGTCACCGCCGATACAGATAATACCCTCGATGCCCAGCTTCTTACAGTTTTCAATACCACGAGCTCTTACCTCTGCGTGCTTGAACTCGGGACAGCGGTCGGAATAAAGGACAGTACCGCCCTTGTTGATAACGTTGGAAACGTCTCTTATCTGCATGGGTCTGATGTCACCCTCAATAAGTCCCGAATAGCCACGGAATATACCCATAACCTCGACCCCACGGGTGAGAGCCGTACGGCATACCGCTCTGACAGCGGCATTCATTCCGGGAGCGTCACCGCCGGAGGTGAGAACTCCTATTCTTTTTATATTACTCATTTAAAAACCTCGCTGATATTTTTTAACTAAACTATTATACAACATCTTTTTGAATTTATCAATGCCAAAATGCGTTTTTTTTGGTTTTTTTATCATTTTAAGCCCATTAATCATCTCACAGTTATCAAAAAACAACAACTTTATTACTTAGATTAGTAAAATATTTGTATAATTATTGACAAATCGGGTAAATAATGCTATAATAATTAAGCAATTTTATGGCTTAAAATATTATTTTCTTACTTTTCTGGAAGATTGGAGATATAAAAATGGAAATCGCACTTATCGCAGACGACAACAAAAAAGAATTGATGGCGCAGTTCTGTATAGCCTACTGCGGCATTCTTAGCCGTCACCATATCTGCGCTACCCATACCACCGGCAGCTATATTTCGGATGCTACCGGTCTTGAAATCGAAAATTATATGCCCGGCTCCGGCGGCGGTCTTGAGCAGATCAACTCCAGGATCTCCTACAACGAGATCGACCTTGTGTTCTACTTTAGAAGCACCGATCACGCAAAAGAGCCCTATGAGGCTGAGCAGGATCTCTTCCGCCTTTGCGACGTGAACAACATTCCTCTGGCAACCAATATTGCTACCGCAGAGGTTCTTGTTACCGCTCTTGAGGCAGGCAGCTTCGATTGGCGTGAGTTCATCAACCCCAGAAGCGCATATAACCAGAGAAAGAGAGCATTAAGATAAAACTTCCGACTAAACGGTGGCCCAGGCTACCGTTTGTCTTTTATCAAGAGGTGTCAGATGATTAAGATTATCGAAGTAAAGATCAAAATCGAATCGACAATAGAGAATTTAGATTCCGCGGGACTGCCCGAGGGAGATGCGGAGAGAAGCATCAGCGAGGCAGAGGGCTTCTTCAGATATTCCGACGGACTTTGCTCTCTTACATACGCCGAGGAGAGCGAGGGCGGAAGATCTGAGTCGGAGATCATCTCAAGGGACGGCCGCGTTACCGTAAAGAGAAGGGGCGCTATTGAGAGCGAGCTGTATTTTGAGGAGGGAAAAAGTCATTCCTCCATCTACTCCGTTCCACCCTATAAATTTGATGCCACCGTGTATACCAAGCGTGTCAGAACGGCGCTTGATGAAAACGGCGGCAGCATTGATCTTCTCTACAACATGAAAATAGGCGGCGCCGAGAAGTCGGCAAGGATGAAAATATGGATATCACCCTCTTCAAATCAAACTTAAAAAATGATAATATAAGCGGCATATATCTGTTTTGCGGCGAGGAAGATTATCTTGTCAGATACTATCTCGGTACACTTCGCTCAAAAATTGCGGGCGACGAGGCCTTCGCCATATTCAACAACCCCGTTTTTGACGGCGAGGAGGTTGATTATAACGCAATTATCGAGGCGGTCAAGGCTCCTCCCATGATGAGCGACTACAAGCTTATTGAGTGGCGCCACGCAGATCTGTCTAAGATGAAGGAGAGCGAGCTTGACTCTATGGAGGAGCTTATCTCTGCGTGTGAGGAGCATCCCTATTCGGTGGTTGCCTTTACCGCAAATGCCGACGGTGTGGATTTTGGAACCCCGAAAAAGCCCTCAAGCTTTATCAAGCGCTTTGATAAGAAGATAAACATACTCCGCTTTGATAAATCCACCGAAAACCAGCTCTATGCCTGGCTAAAGAAGCACTTTGACTCCCGGGGAGTAACGGTCGGGCTTGACACGGTTAAGGCGCTGGTATTCCGCTCGGGCAGATCCATGGACGTGCTGGCAGGCGAGGTGGATAAGCTCTGCGCTCTGGTAAAATCAAGAGGCAGGAGCGCGGTTACTCCCGAGGACGTAAACGAGGTGGCGTCCTCCACCCCCGAGTGCGACACCTTCGCCCTCTCCAATGCGATATTAGACAGAAGCAGATCAAGAGCATATCTGGCTCTTGAGGATATGAAGCTTCGCCGTGTGGAGCCCACGATCATTATAGGTATGGTGGCAAAGACCTTTGACGATCTTACCGCCATTTCTCATCTGCTGGACGAGGGACTTGGCGTTGGTGAGATACAGTCCACTCTCAGTATGAATGAATATAAGCTGAAAAAATACATTCCCGCAGCGAAGAAATACGGCACAGACCGTCTTTCAACGATCATCAGCGCTCTTGCCGAGGCGGACGCAGGCTCGAAATACGGCGGTGTTACAGGATATACCGCAATAGAGCTGTTTATTTCAAGAAATTTATAAAGAAGGATAAATATTATGAAAAAAATTATCAGTTTGATCATTGTACTTGCACTTATAACAGGCTGTCTTGCAACCCTTACCTCCTGCGGCGAGAAGATGGGGACAGGCGCCTGCGAATAT
>CAZUJY010000104.1:0-6724 GCA_964620565.1 uncultured Ruminococcus sp.
AGCGCGGCCGCCAAGCACGAAGGAGGGACGAACAAGAACGGGATAGCCAACTCTTGCCGCTGCGGCAACACCGTCCTCAATCTTAGTAACCGCACTTCCCTCGGGCTGAGGAATTCCAAGCTCCTTAAGAAGCTTCTCAAAGGCGTCTCTGTTCTCTGCCTTATCGATAGCCGCGCAGTCGGTGCCGATTATCTTAATTCCAAGCTTGTCAAGGGGAGCTGCAAGATTGATGGCGGTCTGTCCGCCAAGAGATGCGATAACGCCCTCGGGCTTTTCAAACTCAATAATATTCATTACGTCCTCGGTGGTAAGAGGCTCGAAGTAGAGCTTGTCCGCCGTGGTGTAATCGGTGGAAACGGTCTCGGGGTTATTGTTGATGATAATAGCCTCGTAGCCGGATTTTTTAATTGTAGAAACCGCATGAACGGTGGAGTAGTCAAACTCAACGCCCTGACCGATACGAATAGGACCTGCGCCGAGAACGATGATCTTCTTCTTTTCGGTAATACGGGATGCATTAGCACCGCTGTAAGAGGAGTAGAAGTAGGGAATGTATGCGCCTGTATGACAGGTGTCAACCATGCGGAATACGGGGATTACATTCCACCTGTGGCGATAGTCCATAACCTCGTTTTCGGTAACACCCCACAGCTTTGCAATATATCTGTCGGAAAAGCCCATCTTCTTTGCATCACGGAGACTACCCGCATCACGGTTTTCCTTAAGAATCTCCTCCATAGTGACAATGCCCTTGATCTTCTCAAGGAAGAAGGAGGTGATCTTTGTGATATTATGGATCTCATCAACGCTTACGTCACGGCGGAAGAGCTCTGCGATAGCAAATACGTTGTCATCTCTGAACTGAGCGAGATATTCCTTGATTTCCTCGGTGGACATAAAGTCAAACTTTGCGTGATATAGGTGATATACACCTGTCTCAAGCGAGCGGATGCCCTTGAGAAGACTCTCCTCGAAGGTAGAACCAATACCCATGATCTCACCTGTCGCCTTCATCTGTGTACCGAGGGTGTTGGATGCGGCGCTGAACTTATCGAAGGGGAATCTGGGGAGTTTGGTAATAACGTAGTCAAGCTCGGGCTCAAATGCGGCATTGGTGTTTGCGATCCTGATCTCCTCAAGAGTCATACCTACTGCGATCTTTGCGGTCACACGGGCGATGGGATAGCCCGACGCCTTGGATGCAAGTGCAGAGCTTCTGGATACTCTGGGGTTAACCTCGATGAGATAATATTCGCTGGTTTCCGGGTTTAATGCAAACTGAACGTTACATCCACCCTCGATTTTAAGCTCCTTGATCAGCTTGATAGCCGAATCGTTAAGCATCTTCTTATCCTTATCGGAGAGGGTCATAATGGGAGCTACAACGATAGAGTCGCCTGTGTGAACGCCTACGGGATCGATATTCTCCATACCGCAGATGGTGATAGCGTGGTCGCTGCCGTCACGCATAACCTCAAACTCAATCTCCTTATAGCCCTTAACGCTCTTCTCGATAAGAACCTGATGAACGGGAGAGAGCTTAAATGCGTTGATACCTACCTCGCAAAGCTCCTCCTCGTTATTTGCAAAGCCACCGCCTGTACCGCCAAGGGTAAATGCAGGACGGAGAACTACGGGATATCCGATTCTTTCAGCGGCTGCCTTAGCCTCCTCAAGATTATAGGTGATCTCGGAGGGAATGGTGGGCTCGCCGATAGACTGGCAAAGCTCCTTGAACAGCTCTCTGTCCTCTGCCCTCTCGATAGATTCCGAGCTGGTGCCGAGAAGCTCTACACGGCACTCCTTAAGAATACCCTTCTTCTCAAGCTGCATAGCCAGGTTAAGACCTGTCTGACCGCCGATGCCGGGGAGGATGGCGTCGGGACGCTCGTATCTTAAAATCTTAGCAATATACTCAAGTGTGAGAGGCTCCATATAAACCTTATCCGCAATGGCGGTGTCGGTCATAATGGTAGCGGGGTTGGAGTTAACAAGAACGACCTCGTAGCCCTCCTCCTTTAAAGCAAGGCAGGCCTGTGTGCCCGCATAATCGAACTCCGCAGCCTGACCGATAACGATAGGACCGGAGCCGATGATCATAATTCTCTTTATATCTGTTCTCTTTGCCACTTTCTTTTTCCTCCCAAATTATGCTAAATCAGAGTATACTACTCTTCCCTCGTACACGGTCAGCAGACATCTGCCGTATACCTCGTCGCCCTCAAAGGGCGTTGCCTTACCCTTGGACAGAAAGTCCTTGGGGTCAATCTTATATTTTTCGTCAAGCTTAAACACGGTAAAGCCGGGATCGGTCTTGATATTAAACCGCTCTCTCGGCACTGTGGACATAAGCTCGGTAAGTCTTTCTATACTGATTATTCCCGTCTTGACCAGATTTGTATAAAGCAGAGGGAAGCAGGTCTCGATCCCCACAACACCCATAGCGCTCTTTTCAAGTCCACGTGATTTTTCCTCGTCGGAATGAGGTGCGTGGTCGGTGGCGATCATATCCACCGTGCCGTCAAGCAAACCCCTCAGCATAGCCTCTCTGTCCTCGGGTGAGCGAAGGGGCGGATTCATCTTGAACCGTCCATTCTCCTGAAGATGCGAGTCGTCAAGCAGCAGGTAATGAGGTCCTGTTTCGCAGGTGACGTTAAGCCCCTCTGTCTTCGCACGTCTGATAACCTCAACGCTCTCCTTGGTAGAAACGTGGCAGACGTGATATGCGCAGCCGCTTTTTCGCACAAGCTCCATATCCCTCTCAATAGGTCTCCATTCACTCTCCGAGCAGATACCACGGTGACCGTGAGCTCTTGCATACTCGCCGTCGTGGATATATCCGCCACGAAGCAGAGAGTTATCCTCGCAGTGAGCCACTATCATCTTACCGAGCGCCTTCGCCCTCTCCATAGCGGCAAGCATCATCTCCTCGCTCTGCACGCCACGGCCGTCATCCGAGAAGCCGCAAACATACTCTGCCATATCCTCAAGATCGGCAAGAGTCTCGCCCGCCTCACCCTTGGTGATGGTGCCGTAAGGGAATACTGCAATAGATGCGTCACGGCGTATTATCTCAAGCTGTCTCTCAAGATTTTCTCTTGAGTCAGGCGTGGGATTTAAGTTCGGCATTGAGCAAACTGCGGTAAATCCGCCTCTCGCCGATGCCGCCGTACCGCTGGCTATGGTTTCCTTATAAGAAAAACCCGGCTCTCTGAGATGAACGTGAACATCGCAGAAACCGGGCAATATAACAGCATTATCAAAAACAGAGGAGGAGTCAAAAGCGGACACGTCCCCTGTAAAAACAGAAAGAGAAGTGCCATCAAAAAGCATATCAGACTTCTTCATAGAGCCGTTTTCATAAACGAGAGCACCGCGGAATAAGGTCATCATAACACACATCTCCTTTATATCATATTATTTCACATTATTATAACATAGTATTATTTTAAAGTCAAGTGGGCGAAAGGGAAAATCGAACCCTATTTTCATCCTATCTCTTGTGCAACTTAAATAAACAGTTTGAAATCCGCCGCTCTTTTTTTCTGAGGCAAAGATCCGAGGTTTGTTTACTTGTGTCAATTATTTACCTGTGTTTTTTGTTTTTTACGTCTATCTGCCGTTTTTTTGTGCAGAATATACAGTTTTAATTACACTCACACCCCCGAAAGTTTGGAGGGGTAGTATACTTACAAACGAGAGATTTCCTGATAGAATAAAAACAAAAACGGTTCAGCCGACCAAAAAGCATCGGCTGAGGAAGGAAAAAGAAATGGCAAAAAGAAGAATGCTTTCAATAGACGTTATAGAAAGCGATGCGTTCTGCTCGCTGAAGGCGTCGGCGCAGGTGCTGTATTTACACCTGAATTTAAATGCGGATGACGACGGAGTTGTTGATAAGTGGAAAAACATTCTGCGATACCTGAGGATAAAAAGGGAGTATCTCGACTCGCTTATTGATGCAGGCTACGTTATAATGCTGGACAGCGGCGCTCTGATTATCTCAGACTGGCTGATTCACAACAAAATACGTCGGGACAGATACGTTGAGGGTGCGCATTTTGACGAGGTACAAGAGCTCTACACAACACCCACAGGTAGATATTTCAAGGACTGAGGGCATCTTTTGGTTGTCACAGGAAAGGATAGGTAAGGTCAGGTAAGGTAAGTCCAGGATAGATCAGGCGAGGTAAGGTGAGGGGAGTAAAGCGAAGGCTTTACTACCAACAACAAACATACATTCATTCTTACAGATCGCCTTCGGCGTAATGCGTTGCATTGTTTACACAAAACAAAAGAGGTGCATCAAAAAGACACACCTCTTAAAAGAATTTGATTTATTCTGTTCTCAGCGCAACAACAGGATCCTTGTTTGCAGCGCTCTTTGCGGGAGCGAGTCCCGAGATAAGAGTCAGACCAACGCTGAGACAAACCAGGAATATCGCATTGCTTATGGGAAGGGCCGCAATGCTTGCGTAGCCGATAATGGGCTGAAGAATCAGGTTTACCAGCGCGGAGATCAGGTAGGTCACACCGATACCGATAAGTCCTGCCAGAAGTCCGATGATCGCAGTCTCGGCAATGAAGAGATTGGATACGTCACGCTTACGTCCGCCGAGGGAACGGATAACGCCGATCTCCTTGATACGCTCAACAACCGATACGTATGTGATAATTCCTATCATAACGGTAGAAACCACAAGCGAAATGGACGTGAACGCAATCAGTGCGTAGGAGATAATATCGATCATGGTATTGAGCATATTAACAATCAGCTCAAGGGTGTCGGTATAGGTTATCTCACGTCTGTCCTCACCCTTTATCTCCTCGCCGTTTACCGTAACGGTAACGTCCTGATCGTTCCATCTGTCAAGATACTGAGTGACAAGGGCCTTGTCATCGAAGGAGATGGGATATATTCTCACGCTGGAGGCAAGATCGTTGCCGCCGAGAGATGCCGCAACAAAGGATCGGGTGCTGTAGGAGTATACGCTCTCACTCTTTTTCTCCGCACGCTCGCCGATGATCTCGGTGCCGTCAAGAGCTGCATAAGGAATATAGTCAAAGTCGTAGGTAAAGCTTGTGATCATGTCGTCAGCCTTGTCGGGATCGCCTATAAGGTAGTCGATAAACTCAGACTCTGCGTTTACCTCAAGGATGTGCTCGGTAAGCGCCTCGGTGTAGTAAACACCCGAGGAGAGCACGCCGTAGGAGATGTTATCGTTGGGAGTAAGGACACCTACGACCTTAAGGGTCATACCGTCCTGATGCTTTTCCTCAAGCTCACCCTTATATACGGGTACGGTGGTAACCGTATCGCCTGTGATCGGGTGACTGATGGTGATCTCCGTGGTGTCAAACACCGTGTCGGTGGGATACCAGGTAAAGCTCTTGCCAAGCAGCTCCTCGTAGGTGAAATACTCACGGTAGAGCGCCTCATCGTAAATAGGATCGCCGTTTTCGTCCTTGTCGGTAGCCTTGTGGATAACTTCAAGAAGCTCCGCCTGGGAGTAATAGCCAAGCTTTGCAAGAAGAAGATCTGTCAGCTCGTCGTTTGCATCAAGAACCAGCATGATCTCGTCCTTCTCATCGGCGATCTCACCTGCAACTATCTGATACTGACTCATAATATAATCATTATTATTAGGAGCCTGCTCCATACTGGGAGCAAGTCTGTCTACCATAGATGCAAGGTCGGAATAATCGGTTTCGGAAAGCACAACCTTATATACATCAACAACCTGCTTTAAGGACATGTGTCTGCTGTCACCGCCGGGGATCTCGTTGAAATCGGTGTAGACCGTTCTGTTAAGATCAATACCGTAGCTGAGCACAAGGGCGTTGTAGTACTCCTTCGGCATAGCATTGACGTAATCGATATATTCGTAGGTTATTTCGTTCTCAACCAGCATAGTATCAAAGGTGTCGCTGGTCTTGATAAGATGCTCGATCACCGAAGAGATATATACGCTGTTGGGATTCTTGATGATTCCAACCTGATCCTCAACGTCCATCATATTGGTTATGGTGCCAAGATCAAAGGCGTTCTGGGTTATGGTAATGGGGTTGCCCGAGAGCATATCGTCCTGCATGGATGCGATATAGCCCTTGATGCCTGCCGAGAAGGCAAGGACCATTGCAATACCGATAATACCGATAGAGCCGGCAACGCCGACCATAGCGGTTCTGCCCTTCTTGGAGATAAGGTTACGCGCGGAAAGACGGAAGGCGGTGAATACCGACATCTTTGCCTTTTCCTTAGACTTTTTATCAGGCTTTTCAGCAGCCTTCAAGCTCTCACGCTCCTGCTCTGCGCCAACGAGGACTGCATACTCCTCCTCGCTTACGGGATTGGTGTCCTCAATGATATTACCGTCAAGCAATCTTACGATTCTGGTGGAATACTGCTCTGCAAGCTCGGGGTTATGAGTAACCATAATAACAAGCCTCTCGCCTGCTATCTCACGAATAAGCTCCATGATCTGCACGCTGGTCACAGTATCAAGCGCTCCTGTGGGCTCGTCGGCAAGAAGGATCTCCGGCTCGTTAACAAGCGCTCTTGCAATAGCAACTCGCTGACACTGACCGCCGGAGAGCTGGTTGGGACGCTTATAGTACTGATCCGAAAGACCAACCTTATCAAGCGCCGCCTTGGCACGTCTTACTCTCTCCTCCTTATCAATACCCGCAATGGTAAGAGCGAGCTCCACGTTGCCAAGCACGG
>CAZUJY010000105.1:0-6550 GCA_964620565.1 uncultured Ruminococcus sp.
TAAATCTGACTATCCCCAAAAAGGGGCTGCCTCAAATTTGCATTTGAGACAGCCCTTATTTTATGTACTATTTTAAATTATTCTGTCTTGCGATCTCGTATGCAAACATTGTGGTTGCCGACGCTGCGGAAAGCGACGCACGAAACTCTCTTGCATAATCTATCTTAACAAGAATATCAGCCGAGTCGATTATACCTCTTGAAATTCCACGTTTTTCACCGCCCACAATAAGTAATAAGGGGAGCTTCATTTCGCATTTACCAAGAACGTGATCGGTATTTTCGTCTGCGCAAACTACCGTATAACCATGTGCCCTAAATATATCAACGCACTCTGCGGGAGAGGATTTATACATAGTAAACATTTCAGAAGCGCCTGCAGAGCTTCTTGCAACAACACCGGCAGCGCTCATCCAGTTGCGCTCGGTGAGAATAACACCGCTGCATCCCATGGCATAAAGCGAACGGAGAGAATATCCAAAATTATAGGGGTCCTCAATACCCTCGATCATAACGTAAAAGCCGTAGGGAAGTATCGGAGAAGTGCTGTCAAGATAGGGAAGATCTCTTGCTTCTGTAATAGCGATCAGTCCGCCGTGAGAGTTTCCTAGGGTTAAGCTATCTAGCTCCTCGCTTGAGCTTTCAATTACCTCATAGCCATACTGTGCAGAAACTGCCTTAAGATAACCTACTTCTTTTGATATTTTCTTCATTTTTGAAGGATCATAAAGGATCTGCTTAATCTGCCTTGTATTAACTCCGGCATCAATTCCACGCAGGATTGCACGAATAGACGTCATGCCCTCGAAGACCAAGGAATCCTTAAATCTCAATTCTTCTTTTTGCATTATTTTATATTCACTTTCATATATTTGATTAAGTAATTATATTTATCGGAGGGTGATATGATAAATACATTCAGGAGAGAACGTGCCGAGCTTCTAGCCGAATACGTTATTGAAACCGGAGATACCGTCAGGGGCGCAGCTCTTCATTTCGGCATAAGCAAAAGCACAGTACATAAGGATCTTACGCATAAGCTGAAGTATTTAAATCCATCCCTATATCGCTCTGTAAAGATGATTCTTGAGCATAATAAGTCAGAAAGGCATCTGAGAGGCGGGGAAGCCACAAGGCAAAAATATCTAAACAAAGCAAAATCGAAAAAATAGAAAAACAGACAGGGAAATAGGGAAGTACCCTACCCCATTTTTTCTTGATATTTTCTGATATCTATTATACAATTTATTTATCCTTTTTTCAAGTCCTTTGATAACTTTTTAAAGGATATACACTTAGAATCATTTTGGATTAATAAATTACATAAATGATTAAGTTAGTCAACTATCTATTCAGTGAATCAGTCAATATATCGACCATACGACTTTATTTACAGAAATGATTACGAACAGATCTATTAAACGAATTCTGCTACGAAGATCTGATTACGCAAAATTTTAAAAATCAATAAATAAATTAAGGCAAAATGTGATTTTCGCTAAATCAAAGATACATATTATATATTCAAACTATTGGAATATCGATAAATACCAAATATACAAGAAATTACCGTAGATATAAGGATAAACCGTAAAAGCGCCATATTTACCCCAACTTAGCCATTTATAGTTCCCTCTATTATACAAAATATGCCTTTTGTATAATTGGGTTGCTACCACTACCCTATGATTTGCACTATTTTAGGGTAGCATAGGGAAAAGCTCTCTGTCAAGGGCGCCTGCGCAACAGAGCAATTTTTGCAATGCTTTTAATGTTTTGCGATGTCGTTCGCTTCGCTCTCTAGTTGCTCCAGGGAGCAATGCCCTCCTCCTCTCTTTTCATTATACGCCTCGTCAAGAGTCGAGATGAACGGCTACGCCGCTCTTGACTTTCGGCGTGCCCGCCTCAAAAAAGGAGGTTCCCACAATGGAAAAGTATTTTTGGGCATGGTTGAGATTAAAGAGACGAGAAGAGAAGGTCGAGCAACCGCATGAGCTCACTGATGCCGCCTTCCTGGATGCCGTTCTTTCGGCTATCATCACGAAAGACGTTCCAGCAGGCGACGGCAAATTCTCACGTGTTGAGAACTACGTTAAAGGTGTCCGCACAGAGATCGACTGGTGTCGAGCTAATTGGTGCGGATCTGATGAGATTCTCACCGCCTTCTTCCTCGGTGTAGAGGCTATGTGCACAGAGATAGAACACGTCACCGAGAAAATCAAAAAGGGTCGCTAAGACCCTTTTTTTGTTCGTTTCCCTTTGTTTTCCTTGGCGAATTCCCTGCTCCCACCTAGCGCTTCAATCACCATCTTGACCAAAAGCTGCATATCCTTCCGCCTGAGCGGCAACTCTGCATTCTCGCCTGTTGACCAGTCAGCGAAGCTGTAGATCTCGGTCGTAGCTGCAGAGTTATGCTGCAAAGCTTCCTTTACAGCTTGGAAGCCTTTTTCCCTGTAAAGCTCGACGGCAAAGACCTTTCGCAGCGAGTGCGGCGACACTCCATCAGGGTCTATGCCAGCTCGCTTGCAAGCGGCTTTTATCCTCGCCCACGCACATTGCCTGGTGATGTGCTGCCCTTTCTTGTAAGGCGAGGGAAAAAGCCACTTTCCGCGCTTCCTGGATAGCTCCTTTCGTAGCTCTGCCGACACTTTCGCTACTCCATTCTTGCCTGTCTTTTGAGCCTTGTAATGCAGGCCGTCAGCCTGGAGATTTTGTCGCCGCAGCTTCACTACGTCGCCAATGCGTAAGCCTGTTTCCAGGCTTACCCAGAGAGGGAGCCAGGCTCCCTCAGCCAACATGGAACGGAGCTTTTCAAGCTCCGTTGTTTCAATGTACTTACTTTTCAATTTGACTTTCCCAAAATGTAAAATTCCGTCATTTTGTCACGCAAAAGGTGACAAAATCAGTCAAAAGGTGTACTTTCCCGCAATATCTCTGCTTCACGCTCTCGCTCTGCGATTCTCGCAGCCTTCATCCTGGCAGCTTGCAGCTTGCCAAACTCCTCGGCTTCAAGCCTCTCGGCGTTTCGCTTTGAGCAGATGTAGGTGTTGAAGAAGAAGGTGTTGTTGATAGCAACGTCATATTCGGCAGTCATGCCGTTGTCAACCAGGAAGTCAACGAGGCCTGCATATTCCGTAATGCCGACATCTCGAATGAGCTTCAAGATCTTCGCCTTCAGCTCATTCACTTCGCTCTTTGTGAGCTCTACCAGGTCGGCAATATTGAAGCCGTTGATGGTGAGAATCTCGCGCTCGTCATATTGATACTTTTCCGGGTTATCCTTATGGGAAAAGTATCTATACATTCCTCGCACACTCTCCAATGCCTGCGGCACTGTTGCGTTCAGACTTGCGGTGAACTTCGCCACCGCATTATAAGTTGTGGGTCCTGAGTAGACCAGGAGAATGTGATAGTGCGCTTTCTTTGCCTCTCCTGTCGGATTTATGTCTTTGTCATGCAAAGGGGAAACGGCGGCCATTAAGCCGCTGATTTTGAGTTGCTCTCGCCAATTTTCCGGTGCAGACTCCGGGTATAAGACGAAAGTCCAATTTCTCTTTTTGATTGCTTCTGCCATTGTGAAGCCCCTTCCAATTTGTCACTTGTCACAAGTCACCCATTGGGGGGTGTCGTAGTCCCCCCCAATGGAGCTTGCGGAATTTAGTGCAAATCGTATGTGCAGTTTAAGTGTCCCACCCTGCGCCTCGTGCGTGACCGTCGCTGCGCTCCTTGTCACGACCGCTACCGCTCTCGGTTCCCGCCACCGTCGCCGACTGCGGTCGGCTCCGCCCCGGCGCAGAAGCTCGCCACGCTCGCAATAAGCAACCACCCGTTTGTTTGAGCGTGTCGCTTCCTTCCTCGGCCGTTCTGCTCGTCGCCGTTGCCGTCGCCCGTCGCTGTGCTCCAAAGGGCTTTAAGACGGCAAAAAACGGCTCCTGCGCTGCTCGGCTCTCGGTCGGTCGCTGTCAAAAGCTCGCTAAGAGAAAGGCGGCGGCGGTTTCACCGCCTGCGCTACGTTTAACGTGCGACGTTGTCTGCCGACAAGCCGCCCTCACTCCGCTCCGTCAAGTACCGCACGCCGCTCTTTCGAGAGGGAGCGCTGCGCTCTGCGGAGCTTGGTCTGCCGACGGCCCACTCGCCGTGGAGGCAGGCTGCCGTGGATGCGAAAAAGAAAAAGCACCTCACTGTGAGTGAAGTGCATTTCATCTGTCTAGCAAGCCGCCGACCAGATCTCTACCGACAGTCGCAGAGTGGGGATGGCAGGTGGGAAAATGGCAGGTTGGAGATCCTTCCTAAAACCACCTCGGCTTGCTCACGCTTCCGCGTATAGCCTACTGACATTATAGCACACTCGACAATGCTTTGTCAATAGCTACCGAGGAAAAATTTATGGCGCCCCTTCCGCCGCCTATTTCCCTATGCCTCACCCTTGCACGTGCTAGTGTCCAATTACAAGGGGCACTACGGCCCTACAAAAGCACAGATTTTGGACGGCAAGCCACCAAAATCAAGCCTTTTGTATAATTGGAGATATATTTCCCTGACGGGCTATTATAGGGTATTTTGCAGATCTTCGGGGGATTATGCTCTTTTTATGATTCTCTCTATTTTAGGAGTTTTGCTGTATTTCTTTGCTTAGCTTTTGATTTCAGCCTACAAGTCAGGGGAGTAAAATGCTCTCCTTTTATTCAAAACTCGATATAAGGCTGCGCCTTGCTAATATGCCCTGCGGGGCGTGAGAGGGATTTATATCATATCGCATTGGAGCGAAGCGACAATATATCGCACGAGCCAAGTGAGTATATCGCGTTTGCTTGCAAACATATCGCAAAGCAGAAAAAAGAGATAACATTCGACTACGAACCGATTTGTTATCTCTTTCTGCTTGTATAGGGGTTCCCCGAAGCGAAGTATGAGCTTTTGGGGTTCACGTATAGGGGTTCCCCGAAGCGAAGTATGAGCTTTGGAGGTCAATACTTCCCTTTTTTTAAGGCAAAAAAACACGGTAGAGCCAATTCTTCCCTACCGTGTTGTGTTTTATTTTACAAATTCATTGTAAATAGCATTAAGTGCGGTGATATAATCGTTTGCATCAACGCCAATAATGATATTAAGCTCGCTGGAGCCCTGGTCGATCATACGGATATTCACGTTTGCCTTGGCAAGAGAGGTGAAAACACGTGCGGCAGTTCCCTTCGCCTTAATCATTCCTCGTCCCACAACCGCAATCAGAGCCATATTCTCCTCAACAAAAACGTTTTCGGGGTTGATATGCTTACAAAAACCTGCAAGAACGTCGCCGCGCTTCTCTGCAAGCGCCTTTGTTGACACGATAACAGTCATAGTGTCGATGCCGGAAGGCAAATGCTCAAAGGAAATCTTGTTTTCCTCAAGCACCTGAAGAATTCTGCGTCCGAGACCAAGCTCGGAGTTCATCATAGCCTTTTCAATAGTAACGCTGGAGAATCCGGTTCTGCCTGCAATACCTGTGATAATATGCTCGCTCATATCGTCGGTCTCGGGCACGATAAAGGTTCCCTTGTCCTCGGGGCGATTAGTATTACGGATGTTGATCGGGATCTTGGAGTATCTTACAGGGAAAATAGCGTCCTCGTGAAGCACGGTAGCGCCCATGTAAGAAAGCTCACGAAGCTCCTTATATGTGATAGTTTTGATAGGCTTCGGATTATCAACGATTCTGGGATCTGCCATAAGGAATCCGGAAACGTCGGTCCAGTTCTCATAAAGAGATGCGGACGCCGCGCGTGCTACGATAGAACCTGTAATATCAGATCCGCCGCGGGAGAAGGTCTTAATAGTTCCGTTAGGCATAGAACCGTAGAATCCGGGAATAACCGCATATTCTGTGTTGGAAAGCGCTTCCCTCATCACCTCGTTTGTCTTCTCTGCGTTAAAGCTACCGTCCTCGTTGAAGAAGATAACCTTTTTAGCATCAATGAAGTCAAATCCGAGATACTTCGCAAGGATCATAGCATTAAGATATTCGCCTCTGGATGCTATGTAATCACGACCGGTATTGTGAAGGAGGGACTGCTCAATTTTATCAAATCTTGCAGTAAGATCAATATCGATACCGAGATCGTTGATAATATCAATATATCTCTGCTTGATCTGACCGAATACCTTACTAACGTCCTCCTCGTTGCTTGCAAGTGTGTAGCACTTGTAAAGAAGGTCGGTTACCTTGGTATCACTTCCCTGCCTTTTGCCGGGAGCGGAAGCAACAATATATCTTCTCTGCGGATCGCTCTTAATAATTTCAGCAACCTGTCTGAAATGCTCTGCATCCGCAAGCGAGCTACCGCCGAATTTCAAGACCTTAAGACTCATACTAAAGAAAAAACTCCTGTCAAAAAAAGTTACTATAATATTATATGAGAAAAATATTGATTTGTCAAGTAGAAATGATAAATAATAGTCGTATATAAGACAAATAATATCAAAAAAACTTAAAAAGATTTTAAAAACATCTTGACTTTTTATAACTTGTCTGCTATAATATAGAAGTCGCACGGAGAGATGGCTGAGTTGGT
>CAZUJY010000106.1:0-6499 GCA_964620565.1 uncultured Ruminococcus sp.
ATATCTGTGCTTCTTGATAATGCTGTCAAATATTGCGATAACGACGGAGAGATCAACATTGTGCTTCTCCGAGGCAGACGCATTATTTTGACAGTTGAGAATACCTATGCCGCTGTTTCCGAGCTGGAACTTCACCGTCTCTTTGACCGTTTCTACCGCGCCGATAAAGCAAGAAAATTCACGGGCGGCTACGGTATAGGACTTTCAATGGCAAAAGCAATCGCCGAGAAGCATAAAGGCGAGATTACAGCATACAAAAAAGATGCAACACATATCGGCTTTAAGGTCGTTCTATAAAATAAGAATACGGTATATCTCTTACGAAATATACCGTATTCTTGCAACACTGTCCTTTAGTATGTTCGGCTAAAACAGTGTCTTTTTTTATTTAAGAATTTAAGCGAGGGAATTTTGATGAAGTACGAAGATTTTTTATCGACAGCCGTAGTTACCTACGGCAAGATAAAAAACTCTGAAGCAATTCGCAAAATTTACCGCTTAAAGATTAAGCGAGGGAATTTTGAGATAGAATGTTCGAATGCGACCCGACGCAATAGTTACCTATTGCGAGTGGAAGCAGTCGGGCATTATAGCCAAAATTCACCGATTAAAGATTAAGCGAGGGGATTTTGAGATAGAATCGCCGAACACGACCCGATGGCGTAGTTACCTACGTCGAGTGGAAGTGCTCGGCGATTTTAGCCAAAATTCACCGCTTAAGGCTTAAGAGTTCCAGTTGTGGTAAACTGCGTTTACATCATCGTCTTCGTTAAACTTGTCAAGCATCTTTTCCATATTTGCTATGTCTTCTTCGCTTGTAAGCTCAACGTAGGTGGAGGGTACCTTCGCAAGATCGGCGGTGCTGATCTGATAGCCAAGGGCGATGATGGCATCACGAACGGTGTCAAGATCTGCGGGATCGGTAAAGATCTGATATTCGCCCTCGTCGGACTTGATGTCCTCTGCTCCGCACTCGAGAGCATCCTCCATGATCTTGTCCTCGTCGATCTCCTCGTCCTCGTCAACGATAGTGATAACGCCCTTCTCCTCAAAGAGATAGCCTACACAGCCGTTCTGACCAAGGTTTCCGCCATACTTAGAGAAGGCGGCGCGAACGTTACCTGCGGTACGGTTACGGTTGTCGGTCTGGGTCTCAACGATGATAGCAACGCCCGAGGGACCGTAGCCCTCGTAGGTGATCTCCTCAAAGTTGATGTCACCGTTGTCGGTGAACTTCTTGATGGTACGCTGAATGTTATCGTTAGGCACGTTGTTTGCCTTCGCCTTTGCGATAAGATCACGAAGCTTTGAGTTGTTGTTAGGATCGGGGCCGCCAGCCTTGATCGCAACAGCCATCTCCTTACCGATCTTGGTAAAGATCTTCGCCTTGGCAGCGTCCGCCTTTTCCTTCTTGTGTTTAATGTTGTTCCATTTGGAATGTCCTGACATATTATTCTCCTGTTAGTCGAAATTCGAAATTAGAAATTCGGAATTCGAAATTATTATTAAAATCACTTCGGCATAGCCGAAATATCACGCTCACGGAATGAGCATATCACTTGCTGAAGGTAAATATCACTCCTTGATAAGCAAGGAATATCACGTTTGCGAAAGCAAACATTATATCTTCTCCGGGGCTTTGTCCTCATCCACCACTTCGTGGTCCCCCTTCTCGCTGCGGCTCATGTTTGCCGCTCGGGGAAATATAAGCGGTAATTACACTTTCTGTACTACCACTCAGTATCATCTCCTCGCTTGGCAATATACCGCAAGCGGTATGCACACTCGGGGTCTGACAGTCCAACGGGCTGTCATTCAATACCTCGGAGCCGTTCAGCCCTAAAGGGCTTCACTACCCCAACAGGGAAGGCTTTATATCTTCTCGGGGCTTTGTAAGCAGATAAGATGCAGAGCTGTTTTAAGAATCTGATTGGTTGCTCTGGTAAGAGCGATACGGCTCTCACGGAGAGAGGTGTCCTCGCAGTTTACGATGCTGCACTCGTGATAGAAGCGGTTAAATGCGGCGCAAAGGTCGAGAATGTATCTCGTGATAACCGAGGGCTCGTAATCTGCGATAGCAGAATTAACACGCTCGGGGAAGATAGAGAGTGTCTTTGCAAGCTCTACCTCAAGCTCAGAGAGAGCAGCCTCGGTCATAGCCTTACCGCAGTCGCCTGCCTTCTCAAGAATGGAGCAGGTACGGGCGTAGGTGTACTGTGCGTAGGGGCCTGTGTTACCGTCGAAGGAGAGAGCGTCCTCCATAATGAAGTTGATGTCACGCATACGGTTGTTGGAGAGGTAGTGGAATACCACGGCGCCAACGCCAACCTTCTCTGCGATAGCCTGACACTCTGCCTCGTCGGGATGCTTGTCCTTTGCGATCTCCTTTACTCTCGCGATAGCCTCGGCAAAGAGATCCTTAAGGAGAATAACGTTACCCGTTCTGGTAGCAAGCTTTGCGCCGTTTACAGATACGGTGCCGTAGGGAACGTGAACGAGCTTGTCGTACCAATCATAGCCCATAAGCTCAACCACCTTGAACCACTGTGCAAAGTGAAGCGACTGCTGCGCGGCGGTAACGTAGATCGCCTTATCGAAATTATACTCGCCCTTACGGTATACAGCGGCGGCAATGTCACGGGTGGGATAGAGGGTGGAGCCGTCACGCTTTAAGATAAGGCAGACAGGCATATTCCACTGATCAAGATTAACGATGGATGCGCCGTCGTCGATCTCGAGAAGTCCCATATCACGAAGCTTCTGCACCTGGGCAGGCATCTTGTCGGTATAGAAGGACTCACCCTTATAGGAGTCGAACTCTATGCCGAGAAGCTTATAGGTTCTCTGATATTCCTCAAGGCTGACGTCAACGAACCAGCGCCAGAGAGCGATGTTCTCCTCGTCAAATTCCTCAAGCTTTTTGAACTCGGCACGGGAAGCGTCTGCAAGGGGAGATTTCTTATCCTCGCTTTGCTCCTCCTCTGCCTTGATCTCATTATTAATACGCACGTAGAGCTTAACGAGCTCGTCTACACCGCCCTGCTCTATGGTAGCCTTGTCGCCCCACTTCTTGTAGGCAACGATAAGCTTACCGAACTGGGTTCCCCAGTCGCCGAGATAGTTAATACCAACACACTTGTAGCCTGCGAACTCGTGAAGGAGCTTTAAGCTGTGGCCGATAACGGTTGTACCGAGATGGCCGATATGGAAGGGCTTCGCTACGTTGGGAGAGGAGTAGTCAAGGACTACGGTCTTACCCTCGCCGTTCATAGGAGAGCCGTACTTGTCACCGAGGGAAAGCACCTCGGCGGCTACTCTGCGGGAGAAGGCAGTGCCGTCAATACGGAAGTTAAGATAGCCGTTTACCGCAGTGATAGAGGAAAACTCCTCGCACTTGATGCTGCCTGCAAGCAGCTCGGCGATCTGAATGGGAGAGCGGCGAAGGGTTTTAGACAGACGGAAGCAAGGGAGAGCGATATCGCCCATCGTCCTGTCGGGTGGGTATTCAAGCATAGCAAGGATCTCATCGGCAGAGAGAAGTCCCTCTCCGAAGGAGCCTGCAACAGCGTCGGCAATAAGCGCCGCTGTGTTTTTCTTTAAAGTAAGCATTATATTTACCTCTAAATTATAATCAAAGTGAATTTCTCATTCTCACGTACTCGCCGCCTATCTCTGCCTTAACGAGTGTGGCGGGAATAAAGGTGGAAAATCTGAAAACGTATGCCATAGCAGACTCAAAGCCGTCTACCAGGTAGAACTCGCCGTCTCTCTCGCATACGGTGATGTCGGTAAGCTCGCCGCCCGCTTCAAGCGCTGCGGACTTGGGAGAGAGGCTGTCGCCGTCAAGCTCACGCTCGGGGAAATGAAGCCGCTCGGGAGAGAGAAATACACGCTTATAGGACTTGTCCTGCTGCCAATTAGCAAAGGACTGGGCGATCTGCTCGGCGATCTGCTCGGGAGTCGCCACGGTTGTATCCACGATAAGCGAGTAGTTTGACAGATCCTTAATGTCCACGCCGTACTGCTCGGTATAGCGCTTTTTCTCACTCTCACGGCGGGATCTGGTGCAGTCTATGGTCTCTTCAAGAGTAGAATTGTGCTCGCCCTTTCTGTTGGCGTACATAATGCGAAGCGCACTTGTTTCAATGTCGCAGGAAAGGTACACCTTGAAGGTGCCACGTGTAAAGTGCCACGCCATACGGGAATCTATGATAAGAAAACGCTCATCCTCCGAGAGCGCAATAATGCCTGCATCGATCTCGTGATCTATCTCGGGGTGTGTCTCCATATACTTATTCAGCTCGCCAACGGTCATACCACGTTGCTCGGCAATAGAGCGCACAATCGCACCTGTGGAATAGTAGTCTGCGCCGAGGCGCTTAATAAGAATGTCCGCAACGGTGCTTTTACCGCTGCCAAGATCGCCCGCAAGTGAAATTTTATCCTGCATACTTTATCCTCCGTATGTATCAGCCCTTTGTGGAATTAAAGCCTGTAGATATAGTTTAACTAGATTATTATAATATAAATTAAGATAAATGTCAAGGTAGTGCAGGAAAAATAAATATTTTGAAAAAAATTTTCGAAATCTGAAGAATTTTCGACAAAAAATCGGTATTATATTATGTAAGTTATAACGCCCCTTGCAGAGATGTTGTAGGAATACTTGACAGCTCGGGGAATACTGTGGTAAGATATAAGTACGATGTGTGGGGTAACTATTAAACTATTACATCAATTTTTCCATATTCGTCTTTTAGGAGAACAATAATCTATGGCAATACTAAAATTAAAAGATATTTATAGAGCTTTGGCTATATTTCTTTTGATTCAACTAATACTACTAGCCTTGTTTTTGTTGGAATATGACGCTGATGGCCCTTTAAGCCTTGAGAATTGTGAGCACAATCAGATTATTGTTGAAGATAAATATAATGTCAGAAGAGGGCGTGGGAGTTGGGGGCTCCTTCATGTTACTTTCGATGGTGATACATACGTATTTTCAAAATCAAAGCTCACTACAAAAGAGCTTTATGAAACGATTTCAATAGGAGAATCTATTGATGTTTATTGTGTTGAATCATATGATCTGTTCTCCGGTAAATATTTATGGGTAGTAGATGCACGAACTGAAAGCAATGTATATGCTGATATTGATATTTACAATAGGGATACGCAAGTAGGGAATGTAATAGCTATTATTGTTTTTTCAGTTTTAGAAACTCTTCTTTTAGCAGTTTTAGGCTTTGATATTTTTCTTTATTCTAACGAAATTAAGAGCTTACTAAAGAAGCGAAAGAACAACTTAAAAAAGAAAAACAGCAAATCACAAAGCAACAATTAATATTTTCAGGCGAGCCTACCTTCGGGTAGGCTCGTTTTTTGTTTGTGGCTGTTATATACAATATGCACAAATTCGGAGAGGTGCGGGAGTGTGAAAGTTTGGAAGGGTGGTATACTTACAAAAGATTTTGGTTGTGATACAATAGGCTCAGGTAAGGGTTCCGGAGCCCGAATCAAATTTTTAAAAAGGAAAAAACACGAGGCCTCGCAAAAATGCGAAATGGAAAAGGAAAAAAGCACTTCGTACGTAATATTCGACTTTATGGTGGACGATCTCGGCCTTCGGGGAGTGGCGCTGAAGGTCTATGCGCTCATATATTCATTCACCAAGGCAGGCGGCAGCTGTTATGGGTCTATCGATTATATTTGTGGCAGAACAAACGCAGGAAGAACGGCGGTAAAGGAATCCTTAAAGCGACTTATGGATAAAGGCTATATTTTCAAAATTGAGGATAAGAGTATTCGAACAAACAAGTTCTGTGCAAATATGGCTTTGACGGTCGAAAAACGACCACAAGCAACAGATGGCGACCCGGTCGAAAAACGACCACAAGTAACAGATGATGACCCGGTCGAAAAGCGACCACTACCCGGTCGAAAAACGACCCCCACCCGGTCGGAAAACGACCCCAATAATAAAGATAATAATAAAGAAATAACTACAACAACAACTAACATACATTCTTTCAAGGGAGAGGGATCCCTTCGTGATCCATTTCTTTCGGCTGACGCCGATGAAGCCGACAGGACGGCTGATTTTGAGAGCAATTTTTGTGCCGATGAAGCCGACAGGACGGCTGATCTTGCAAAGGCGCTTGATGCCGATGGGGGATATATCAGTATGGCATCGATAAAGCCTGATCCGCCGCCAATGAGATTTTTCGGTCAGCGGCGTGTGGTGATGATGACCCTGCATCAATACGTGTGCCTGCTTCAGAGGTTAGGCATTCACACCACCCTGCATTACATAAGAAATCTTGAGCGGTGCATTACATCCCGCCCCGACGCGCATTATAAGAATCATTACCGCACGATCTTGCGCTGGGCTAAAGAGGACTCGCAGGCGGAGTAATCCGCCTGAATTCAGAATGCAGAATGCAGAATGCAGAATTGGACCTCTCCGTCGGCTACGCCGCCACCTCTCCTACAAGGCGAG
>CAZUJY010000107.1:0-6326 GCA_964620565.1 uncultured Ruminococcus sp.
GGGACGAATACTTTATGGGCGTTGCCCTGCTCGCATCCCTTAGATCCAAGGATCCCAGCACCCAGGTCGGTGCCTGCATAATCGACGGGCAGAAGCGTATCCTCTCCACCGGATATAACGGCTTCCCCAAGGGCTGCTCCGACGATGAGTTCCCCTGGAACAGAGACGAGTCCAAGGGCGAGACTAAGTACGACTACGTTGTTCACGCAGAGCTTAACGCTATCCTTAATGCCAGCGGTAAGAATCTTGCAGGCGCAACCGTATACGTAGGTCTGTTCCCCTGTAACGAATGCGCAAAGGCTATTATTCAGTCGGGCATCAAGGAGGTTATCTATCTCTCTGATAAGTACCACGATACAAAGTCCATGTCCTCGTCAAGAAGAATGCTCGAGGCCGCAGGTGTAAAATACAGACAGCTCAAACCCACCAAGGCAAGTCTTATTCTTAATTTTAACTGATTATTAATTACTTGGGTGTTGCAGATGCGACACCCATTTTTTATTTGAAATAATCTCTGATCTTCTCAAGAGTGGCGGCAAATGAGCCCTGGATCATCTCAGGTCTGCCGCCGCCTCTACCCGAAAGCGAGGAGTTGATCTCCTTTGCCATAGCGCGAAGATCCTGCGAGGACGAGGAAATAACGTATTTGTAGTCCCCTTCGCCACCCGAAAGCGCTACCAGAATACCTCCTATCCTTTTGCCTGCGGTATTTGAAAATGCAATCAGCTCGGGAATAGAAAAATCGGGCAGTAAAATCACGAGATTTCCCTCGGTTTCATCAACCAAGGCCGCATTAAGCTCGGCAATTCTCAGCCTCGCCTCCTTAAGAGCGATCCTTGTAACATCGCTCTCGGACATATACTCCAAAAGACTATCTGCCACCTTCATCTGCGGTGCGCAGAGCATACCCGAGATCCGCTTTACGCTCTCATATCTTGCACGGTAATCACGAAGGGCACGCTTGCCCGCAACTATCCATATACGAGTGCCGCCACGATGCTTCATAAAATCGAGTATCTTTATCATACCTATCTCACCCGTGCTGTAAACGTGAGGCGCACAGCAAGCACAAATGTCGGTACCCTCTACCTCTACAAGTCGGACACCCTCGGTAATATCAAGCTTTGAGCGGTATTCCATAGAGGAAAGCTCCTCAGACGAGGGAAAATATGTCCTGACGGAAAGATTTGAAAATACCGCGTTATTGGCTATATCCTCAACCATATCAAGCTGACTGCGGTCAAGGATGCCGTTTACGTCAAAGGTTACCTCATCCTCGCCTAAATGGAAGCCTACGTTATCAAAGCCAAAGCGCTTATGAATTATGCCGCAGAGGATATGCTCGGCTGTGTGACACTGCATCTTTTCGAATCTATCCTCAAAATCTATTGTGCATTGCTTTTCTCCAACAGATGGCGCTTTGTCGGTTATATGATGGATAACTCCGTCCTTCTCGTAAACGTAGCTGACCCTTGAGTTACCTATAAATCCGGTGTCGGAGGACTGTCCTCCCTCCTCTGGGAAGAAGGCGGTTTCATCAAGGATGACGTCATAACCACTCTCGGTCGAGGAAATGTCCACGACCTTCGCCGTAAAGGAAGCTGTATATGCGTTTTCATAATAGAGCTTTTTAGTTTTAGTTGACATACTTATCCTCCTCAAAAAGCGACCAAGGGTATGCTGTAAGGTCGGGCAATCTGCTTGTGCTTATCTCCTTGCCGTCAAGATCAAACGAAAGATGAGTGGCAAAGAGAGAAGGCGTTTTGGCTACATTATCACGACTGCCGTATTTTTTATCCCCGATAAGTGGCATTTTGCGTGAAGCGAACTGGGCACGTATCTGATGGAATCTGCCCGTTTTAAGCGTTATTTTAACAAGTGAAAGCTCTCTATCGCCCTGCTTTACGGTGTCGATAGCTACATATTCAAGCTCTGCTTCCTTAACTCCTGCCCGCTTTCTGTCGGTGACGAATGCCTTGCCAAGCATTGCGTCCTTATAAAGAAGATCCTTCATCACACCGCCGTCTGCTCTGCCCTCAACTACCGCAAAATACTCCTTCTTAAGTCTGCGCTCTGCCACGGCAGAGGAAAGAATAGCTGCGCTCTTTTTGTTTCTTGCGAAAACCAGAAGTCCGCCTACAACACGGTCAAGTCGGTGGATAAGGTAGAGCGAATCGCTCTCACCCGCTGAGCGAAGCATACCGCCAAGAAGAGTCATAGCATCGGGATCTCCGCCGGGATCGGATTGCGAAGGAATGCCCGAGGGCTTATAAATTATTACGTAGTCCTTTGTTTTATCAATAATCTCAATCATAATTCACCAAAAAATCGGAGGCGCCCAAGGGAGCCTCCGATCCTGTATTTTTTCGAAAAACAACCTGTAAATCAATTTTACCACAGTTGCCCTTCTTTTTCAAGTGCTTTATTCTTTTTCCTCGTCACTCTTTTCCTTCATTGTGACGATTTTTATTGCCTGACCGCCTGTAAGAGCTATCATCTTGACCGCCGAAAGACTGAATTCGTTGGCATAAACCGAAAGAGGCTTATCAAGAGTTCCGCCACCAAGCACCTTAAGATATGCCGTATCGGGTGGAACAAGCTTTTTTTCCTTAAGCTTATTTACGTCAACACGCTGACCCGAAGCGAACTCCTTTGCTATATCTTCAACGCCAATGACCGCCTTTCTCGTGCCGTCGGTATAAATTATCTCGCCGTCACGCTTAATAAGACTTCTGGCAAGCGAATCGGTGATCAGCGTATCCGCCTTATCGGCATCTATCTCAAAATCTATGCCTGAAGTTCCCTCATCCCTCTCGGGCGATTCCTTTTCGGGCTCCTCGTCCTCTATCTCAGAATCCGAGGGCTCCTCCTCTGCCTCGGGCTTTATTTCATAGCTGAAGGTAGGTCTTATTTTTTCCTGCCTCGGAGGATCGATTCTCGGTCGCTCTGCTCTGAAATGTCTGTTGTGCCATCTGCATTTAAGGGCCGCTCCCACCGTTACAAGACGGTGACGGTGACGATACAGCTTAATGCCTATTAAAATAAGCAGTGCCGATACAAACAGAATGGCTATGATCACAACGAAGCCCTCTGCTGTCGGATAAGGCAGACGGTTTATTTTACCGGGCTCGACGTCAAGGACATAGTTCGGGTTGGTGGATCTTATATACACCATTCCGTCCTCCTCATAAGGTGCAATACCTACGAAATCACCGCTGTATACCACGCCGCCGGTAACCTCATAGTCCACACGGTCAAGCTTCTCAAACAGCTTAAGACTTACGTCATACACCATTACGCTGACGGTTGCGGGAGTTATCTCGAAAATTGCGTTAGCAATATCGCCTCCATTCTCGGCGAAAACATAGTTTTCGGGATCGGTAAGCATTACGCTGACGGTGTATTTTCCTGCCTGATTATAGCTGTCGGTACCGATAACCGTATAAAGAGATGAGCCGGATATGGGCGCTATATACTGACCGTTGTAGACGGATTTGATAATCGGTGTATTTATCGGGCATTTATTGATGATAAAATCACAGGGTAAAATGTCCGGATCGTTATAATTCTCGCTATCATAGTTAAGCTTTACGTAGACCTTGTAGGAGCCCGCGTTTATCATTTCACCGCCAAGATAGGACTGAACGGTCACACCGTCGGGAAGTCCTAAGAGCTCGGGATACCTTGCGCTACCGTCATAGGTCTGCTCGGTATTGACCCAGCGAACACCCGACAGATCGTAGTCTGCATAGCCTACGTCGATAGGAACCGAGAAGCTGAAGTTACCGTATTTAAGAGTTACCGATCTGTCGCTTCTGCGGAGCGAGTTTCCGCTCTCATAAATAACCGTTACCAATGAAGATTTTACAATATCAATGCTTCCGTCATTGTTGATCACCGAGCAGACAATATCATCGGGGGATATTTTATCAAAGGCGCAGAAATCCTCTCTCTTAAGAGCCGCAAGGAAGGACACCGGAACTATCTCCACGATCTCAAAGGAAACAATATCCGAGCTAAGACCTCCAAAGTTCTCGGTTTCGGCAACCGTTAGTCTTACGTAATAGCTTCCGCAGGCCTTCGGTGCGGGTATCTCTGTTTTACCCTCAGGGTCGGCATAGAAGGTGTATACTACGTTACCGAAGCGTCCCGCGCCTTTAATTACTATATCCTTCCCCTCAAAGCAGGTGGAGCTTGCAGGCTGCTCTGTCCAGCTGTTCTCCGCCTTGACGATGCTGTACTCTATTTTATTATTCTTTATACAATAATCTGTGTTTTCGGTGGTGGCGGTGGCGGTATATTTGCCTACCGTCGTCTTCATACCATCAACCTTGATTACGCAATGGTCAGAAAAGGCCTCGGGAGCCTGGTCCTCACCGTTGTAGCTGAGCGTAACCTCTCCCCAGATTACGTCAATACCGAGAGGAGTGATGCTGATGCTTGAGTGACGGTCGTCGGGAACGTTATAGTTCTTGCTGGCGGTCTTAAAGCTGATAACCACCGATACCGTACCGTCGGATACGTGAGACGCGCCTGCGGAGAAGCTGTACTCAAGCTGTATTCCGTCCGCACCTCTCGGCATCATACCTACAAGTGTGGGATAGTGCATATTGCCGTCAAACACAACGCTGTCCGCCTTGAATTCCACACCCGACATATCGTAATCTGCCTTCGCTATCTCCCAGGTGTGAGTAAGAGGCGAGGGAGTGTTGTAATTGCGCTCATCCCAGGAGAGCGTGGCAACTGCGGTGTATATGCCCGCATCGGTTCCACGGTCACCTGTGTATCCGATAATGCTGACGCCTGCGGGAAGTCCGCTTGCGGAAATACTCTTTTTACTTCCGTCATAGGTGAAGCTGTCCTTACTCCAGCTGACACCCGAGAAATCGTAATCCGCTTTCTTTATCTCATAGCCTACGGATGTATTTGTAAACTGGTAGTTGGGATCGTTTACGGTCACTCTGGCAATACAGCCTGTCCCTGCATTAGTTGCCGCTCCCGTGACGGTAGGATATACACGTGCGCCGTTTACGTCGGTGTAATATGCAACGGGAGCCTTGCTTTTACCGTCGTAGGTAAAGGATAGACCGCTCCAGACGATCTCCGCAGTGGCAGGAGTTACGGTCATCGTAATTACCCTGCTCTCCGGCACCAGATAATCAAGGCTTTCGGTAGAAAAATCTATGCTTATATCATATTCGCCCGCACCTACACCGCCGCCGGTAGCCTTTACCGTAAGAGGAATACCGTCAAGTCCGACGATCTTAGGGATAAGCGAGTCGTAGGACTGATATTTTCCGTTATAGACGGTGGAAAAGCCGCTTAAGGCGAGAGCGCTCAGATCATAGGATATCCTGTTTACCGTTACCGGCAGACTGATGCTCTTGCCACCGTAGGTCAGCGTCACAGAGTCGTCGCCTACACGCAGACATTTGTCACGTAGATAGGAAACACGCAAATCGCTGCCTGAGATTATTCTCTCGCTGCCGTCACTGTAGGTCGCCAGCAAGGAAAGTCCCCCGGTGTCAAGCTGCTCAAAGGCGCCGTACACCGTTTTGTCGGGATAGCTGTAAAGCGTCACCGAGTTCAAGGTAACGCTCGGCTCCGAGGATGCCTCCGCTCCCGCCGAGAGAAGAAAAAGCAGCGCCAGTAAAAGTGAGATGCAAAGAGATGTGATGATTTTTTTCATTTTGTCCTCCATAAATGCCATAATTTACCATTAAGTCGTGGTTATTATACCACCAAAAGATAAATTCTTCAATAGGCAGAGGGGTTAACATTTCGGGGGCTATTGACAAAAAAATGCCGCCCTCGTCAAAGGGCGGCAAAAAAGCTTTTTCTCGGCTGAAAACAGACAAAGAAAGGGCGGCAAGCTACGTTTTATTCGTAGCCTGCCTTGCTTCGTGCCGAGTCTGTGCAAATGCGCCAATGGCGCAAATGCGGAATTCAGAATTCAGAATGTTAAATAAGTATCATTTCTAATTCTGAATTCTTAATTCCTAATTCCTAATTCTTAATTTCCTCGCACTTGCCGGTGGGGTCATATAAGTTCAATGTAATTCCATTGGGTTTCCCACCACGTCATGCTATTGGGGTCCGGTTGATATTCTGCTGCGGCATTCACTTGTTCGCGATTCAGAACAAGATCACAGAGACCACCATCAACTGCTTCTCCGACGTACTGAAAATCGGTTGCGTCAGGAGAACCTTCCGTAACTACAGACTCAAATATAATTTCCTTTAGATACTGGCAATCAGAAAATGCCAAATCGCCTAACTTCGTGACTTTGGGAAGGTTGATGCTGTTAAGGGCATATGCATTCTGA
>CAZUJY010000108.1:0-6316 GCA_964620565.1 uncultured Ruminococcus sp.
CTGACTATCCCCAAAAAGAGGCTGCCTCAAATTTGCATTTGAGACAGCCCCTTTTATATCAAAAAACCTAAGAAAATCAAAATTTCGATAATAACGGATTTCGGGTGTTATTTTTGAAAATTAGCAATATGATGTTTTTTTTCGTTTGTTTTTATTTATTTTGCACAATGGGTTGGCTTATTTTTTTGGTTTTCTAAAATATTTTAATAAAAGGTGATTGTTTTTTAACTTTTCTTATGCTAAAATGTATTTGTGGAAATATATAAAAAAATGATTTTCAGGAGGCACTTCACATGAAAAATGTTAAGATGGAAAAAATACTTGCCATCACTCTGACAATGGCTATGCTCTTGTCTATGGTGCTTGTATTTACTGTTTCCGGTAACGCTAACGCAAACGGAAATCAGTACACCCTTGACACAGCCGATCTCCATCCCTTCGCAGCAGGTGCAAAGGCAGACGGTGATTACGAAAAGGCTGGAACCGACAATTACTTTACCGTTTTCTACAGCGAGAAGGTAAAGGTCGAGACCAATGAAAAATCCTTCAGCGACGGAGAAGCTTGCTCTCAGCGTATTTCCTGGGGCGCAAAGACCACCATTGATGATGACATTCTCAACGCTGTTAAGATCACGACCCAAGGCTCTGCTACCGTTAAGCTCTGGTGGGTTGGCGGCGACGCAGGAAGACAGCCCGCTATCTTTGACGCAGAAGGCAACGTTGTTTCCAAGTACGAGGGAACCACCGTTAAGAACGAGCTTTACATCTCCGAGCTTTCTGTTCCCGAAGCAGGCATCTACTACATAGGAAACCTTTCGGGCAGCAACTACTTCTATAAGCTCCAGGTTACCGATAACGCAGACGGCGCTCCCGCAGGCGACCGTGCAGCTTGGGCTGATGTTGCAGCTCCCTCTATCTCCTCCGCTTTGGACAACGGCGCAGGTAAGATCGAGGTAAATGTTAACGCGCTTATCGGCCACGACGGCGCAGACGAGCTTCTCGTTCACATGTATTGTGGCGAAGAGCTTATCGCTACCAGAGGCTCTGTTACCGAAAAAAGCTCTCACAAGATCCTCTTCACTCCCGAGGACTCCGGCACATATACCTTCAAGGCCGAGCTTCTCCGCAGCGGCGAGGAAAGCAAGTACAGCGAAAACAAGGACGCAGCCTTCGTTTACGTTCTCGAGGCTCCCTACCTCACCAGCGTTACCAGTGCAGGCGGCGGTAAGATCGAGATCAAGTGGAACTACGTTCACGAGGCTGAAAGCTATAACATCTATCAGGATGGCGTTAAGATCGACACCGTCGATGCAGGCCTTCTCTCCTACACCGCAACCGGTCTTACTATCGATCAGGAATACTCCTACGTAGTAGCAGCCGTTCGTGGCAGCGAGGAGGTTAAGTCCGCTTCCCTTTCCACCGTTGCATCCCAGGATGCAAAGCGTGAGTGGGGCTTTACCATTTACGGTCCCTCCACCAGCGAGGAGAAGTGCGGCTATCTCGGATCTGTAAACGACGAGGGTTGGGTTACCGTATATTCCGAGGGCAATGGCGGTAAGATCCAGCCTACCTCTGTTGACGGTCTTGCATTCTACTACACCGCAATTCCCACCGAGTACAACTTCACTCTCCGCGCAAAGGTTTCTGTTGATTCCTGGACTCTTTCCAACGGTCAGGAGGGCTTCGGTCTTCTCGTTACCGACCGTCTTGGCACGAATGGCGACAAGGGTAACTTCTGGAACAACTCCTACCTTGCAGGATCTACCAAGATCGAGTATAAGTACAACTCCGACACCGACGAGATCATCGACAACAAGGTTGTTGACGCATCTCTTAAGAAGATCTCCATGAAGCTTGGTATCGGCGTAGTTTCCAGAACCGGTGTTACCAAGGACAATCTTGAGCTCTTCCAGAATCAGGATACAGAGACCATAAACAACAACTTCGTATACCGTTACTACCCCCTTGAGAGAAGCGGCGCTGACTTAACCAGCGAGAGCGGTACATACAATATTATCGGTAACTACACCGATAAGCCCGCAGGAACCTTTGATGACATCTTCCTCATCACCGAGTACATAATGGAGATCCAGAAGAACAACTCCGGTTACTTCATTACCTACTACGCAGATGACGGCGAGACCGTTATCGCACAGAAGAAGTACTACGATCCCGATGCCCTCAGCATGATCGACGAGGACTACGTATATGCAGGCTTCTTTGCATCGAGAAACGCAAGGATCACCTACTCCGACGTTACTCTTACCACCATTCTCGCATCCGAGGATGCAGAGCGTGAATATCCTCCTACATCCTACGTAACTCCCACCGTTACCGTTAACTCGGGTACAGTGACCACAAAGGAGGACTACGAGCTTATCGTTGACACCAACGTAGACGGCTTCCTTACCATTAAGTACAACGACAAGGTGATAGTTGAAAATCAGGAGATCACCGTTTACGATTATTACAGATTCAGAACCGATCTTAAGCTTTTCGATTACGGTGAGAATCCCATTAAGATAGAGTTCACTCCCGATCCTTATCAGGATCTTGGCGAGTATGTAGAGCTTTCCAGCACAAGCACAATTCACGTAACCCATAACGTTCAGTTTAACAAGGGTAACTATCACAGAAAGACAATCTACATCTCTCCCGACGTAGAGGCCTACACCACTACCGCTGACGGTACAAGAGAAAATCCCTTCGACATCTTTACCGCTCTTGAAAACGCATATCCCGGCCAGACCCTCGTGCTTATGGAGGGTACCTACAAGCCCGGCGCGGCGCTTAAAATCCAGAGAGGTATGGACGGTACCGAGGACGCTATGATCAGACTTATCGGTGATCCCGAGGCAGAGACCCGTCCCGTAATCGACTTTGAGGGTCTGTATAGCGGCTTTACCATTGGCGGCGACTACTGGTACTTCTACGGCTTCGATGTAACCGGCTCTCTCAATATGCAGAAGGGTATTCAGGTTTCGGGCAGCTATAACGTGCTTGACAGCATTCAAACCTACTACAACGGTAACACGGGTATTCAGATCTGCCGTCTTGTAGGCGCTGATCGCTATGAGGATTGGCCCAGCTACAATCTTATCCTTAACTGCACATCCTACTGTAACTTCGACTCCGGCTTTGAGGATGCAGACGGCTTCGCGGCGAAGCTTACCGTAGGCGATGGCAACGTATTCGACGGTTGCGTTTCCTACAACAACGCAGACGACGGTTGGGACCTTTACGCAAAGGTTGAGACCGGCGCTATCGGCGCAGTTACCATCCGTAACTGCATCTCCTTCGACAACGGTCATGTTCCCGGCTATGAAAAGACCGGTAACGGCAACGGCTTTAAGCTCGGTGGCGAAAGCATCGGTGGTAAGCACGTGCTTGAAAACTCTATCGCATTCAACAACCTTGCAAAGGGTATCGACAGTAACTCCTGCCCCGACGTAAGAGTATATAACTGCATCAGCTTTAACAACGGATCCTACAACGTAGCGCTCTACACTAACAATGCTGCCAACACGGCCTTCATCGCTAACGGTATCATCTCCTTCAGAACCGAGCATACCGATATCAGAGAAGAGCTTAAGGGCAAGGGCACGCAGGTTGCAGGCGATTACATCAACAACACCACCTACTACTGGGATGAGATCAACGGAGTTTGCGAAAACTTAAGCGGCGAGAAGATCACCGCCGATATGTTCGTATCCCTTGAGTTCACCGGCTGGACCAGAAACGATGACGGTACCATCAACCTTGGCGGCTTCCTTGAGATCAAGGATAACGTTCCCGAAAGCGTATCTAACTGCAAGCTTGGCGGCAAGGCATCCGAGGTTATCGTTCTTGAAGAGGACGAGGAATGTACCTTCGGCAAGAGCTGGGTAAGAAATAACAATATCGCTCACTGGCACGTATGCGAGTGCGGTAACAAGTCCGATGTTGAAGAGCATGACTTCATCTGGATCATCGACAAAAAAGCGGAGGGCAACAAGACCGGATCTAAGCATCAGGAATGTACCGTCTGCGGCTACAAGAAGTCTGCGATCACCATCTACCCCGAGAATACCAATCCTCCCGTTGATGAGCCCGGCACAGATGATCCCGACGTTGATGAGCCCGGCACAGATGATCCTGGCGTTGATGAGCCTGTAGAGGAGCTTAACTTCTTCCAGAAGCTCTGGCAGGCGATTCTGAACTTCTTCAGAAATCTGTTCGGTCTTAACAAGGATGAGTAAGCCTTGAGCTGAAATTGATCAAAAAGCAAAACAAAAATTAAAGACCCGAGATAAAAATCTCGGGTCTTTTTATGTGAAAATCAAGGCTTTTGCAAGCTTTGATTTACAATATTCACATTTTTAAAGTATTAAGACAACACAAGGAAGATGACAACCGACAGCACAAGCGCTACCGATCCTACGATAAGAATGATCCTTGTGTTCTTGTTGAAGTTAAGGCTTGCAGTCTTGGTCTTGATCATTCCCGACTTTGAGAGCGCCGCCAGAACAGGCTTGTAAAGCATAATGGTTACTGCGGAGTTAAGCAGAGCCTTTGCAAAATTGAAGGGCAAAAGCACCTTGGGAAGCAAATCTATAACCATCTGGGCCGCCTTTTCCTCGGGCATACCCACAACCTTGTGAAGATATATGGGGGTTACGAAGTTGTTGAGAAGAAGCATCACGCCCGTAGTGGCAACCACTGCGGAAAGCAGAGAGATAAGCGCACCGTTAACAGTCCTCAGCTTCTTGTAAATCAGCGATGCGGTAAGGGTGAATACCGCAGAGGAGGCAAAGTTCATTATCAGACCGTACCAACCGGTAGTGCTGAAGGTAAGGAACTCGATAAATGCCGCCAGAAGCGCAATTATTACACCCGAGATGGGACCGTAAATGAAGGACGCAATAGCGATAACCGCATCCTTTACGTCAAGCGAAAGAAATCCCGCAATGGGCGGAATAATGTTCAGCACAAACGCCACAATGACAGAAAGCGCCGAGAAAATTGCTATGCCTATTACCTTTTCAAGTAAGGCCCTGTTGTTACTTTTTAAATTTGACATTATATTTCCTTTCTCACAAACGAGGGGAAAATAAAAGCCTCGGACAGAATTCCGAGGACAGAAAATCGCATTTCGGGTCGTAAGGTGTAAGCTATACGCTAACCTGAAATACGGTAAACTTTCTTTTATCATCCGGACTTTACCGTCGGTCAAGGAATCTCACCTTGTCGGGAGCACCGTTACCAATGCTCTTCGCAGACTTAGCCAAACACTATGTTCCGCCTCACTGCCGGTATTGAATTTCACAAATCCCCAAAGAATAGATTTTATTTAATTTTTACAAACATCAAGTATTTTGGGTAGTCTGCTTGAATTCTGCATTCTGAATTCTGCATTCTGCATTCTGCATTCAAAATGCTTTTTCATGCGGACGAGCAATGCTCGCCCCTACGAAATACCAATACGTTTTGTACGCTGTGGATTAAAGACTTTTTTAAAATTGCCCTGATGCCTTGATAGACACCAGGGCAATTCAAAACCTAGTTAAAGATATTAATCTTTAATTAAATTACTCCTGGATCTCAGCTACAACGCCGGAACCTACGGTTCTACCACCCTCACGGATAGCGAAACGAAGACCCTTCTCGCAAGCGATAGGAGTGATAAGCTCAACGTTCATATCAACGTTGTCACCGGGACGGCACATCTCAACGTCAGCGGGAAGAGTGATAACACCGGTAACGTCGGTAGTTCTGAAGTAGAACTGAGGTCTGTAGCCGGAGAAGAAGGGCTTGGAACGGCCGCCTTCCTTCTCGGTAAGAACGTAAACCTGACCTACGAACTTGGTGTGGGGCTTAACGGAACCGGGCTTGCAAAGAACCTGGCCTCTCTCGATAGCCTTCTTATCAACACCACGAAGAAGGAGACCAACGTTGTCGCCTGCCTCAGCGTAGTCCATGAGCTTGTGGAACATCTCGATACCGGTAACTACGGTAGAAGATGCCTCTTCCTTAAGACCAACGATCTCAACAACGTCAGCCATCTTGATAGTACCTCTCTCAACTCTACCGGTAGCAACAGTACCACGGCCGGAGATAGAGAATACGTCCTCTACAGGCATAAGGAAGGGAAGGTCAGCCTTTCTGTCGGGAGTAGGAATGTAGGAGTCAACAGCGTCCATAAGTTCCTTGATGCAAGCGAACTCGGGAGCGTCGAGACCGTTAGAAGAAGTGAGAGCCTCACGAGCGGAACCACGGATAACGGGAATGTCATCGCCGGGGAACTCGTACTCGTTAAGGAGGTCACGGATCTCCATCT